>DATHEV010000149.1:0-19026 GCA_035318405.1 Iamia sp. | reverse complement strand
CCGATCCACCCCAATGTGGCCGATGGTCCGCCACAAGACGCGGATGGTCCGGCCGGGCCCTCCCCGGGTCTGGCCCGGACGGGGGATGGCGATTTCTCAGCCGGTGAAGGCGGCGGCCTTGACGCCGCGCACCGACAGCTCGGCCAGCAGATCGCGGGCCCGCGTCGAGGCGGCGAGGCCGTGGGCACCGGCCGGGATGCCCAGCTCGCCCCGCACCGCCGCGGTGGCGGCGACGGCCGCCACCGCCCCCGCGGCCACGCCGGGCCGGTCGAAGGCGCCGTAGACGGTGGTCTCGTAGCGACCATCGATGCGACCCCGGACCTCGGCCCGCACGGCACCGATCGTGCCCTCCGGGTGGGGGCGGCGGAGCATGGGCAGACGGCCCGTGAGTCGGTCGCGCCGGGTGGCAGCCAGCCGAGCGGTGGCCCGCTCGACCTCGCCCAGGGCGTTGACCAGGAGGAGGGCGTCGGGCAGGCCGGCCCGGTAGCAGTCGGCCGCCCCGACCGGATCGGGGAACCAGCACAGCTCGCGGCCGGATCCGGCGGGACGGCGCTGCCAGCCCCCGTCGCGCCAGTCGATCGAGCTGCCGCCCAGGGCCCGGTGGTGCTGGTGGGCGCAGGCGGGGCCGCCCGTGCCGATCCGGGCCACGTGGACCTCGGTGACGTCGTCGAACAGGTCGGCGGCGTGACGGGCCAGCAGGCAGGTGAGGCCGGGCGAGAAGGCGGCGCCCAGGACGAGCGTCGAGCCCGACGCCTCGGCCAGCGGGCCCAGGTCGAGGAGGGCCTCGACGTCGACGACGGCATCGGAGGTCGACACCACGGGCACGCCCCGCTCGACGAGCGGCAGGGCGGCGGCGGCGTGGAGGCCGGCCGGCAGGGCGAGCACGACGGCGTCGGTGTCGGGCGGGCCGGTGACCGACGGCGGCTCGGGCGTGGCCAGGCCACCGAGCGAGGCGGCCACCTCGCGGCGGCGGCCGTCGTCGAGGTCGCGGAGCACGACCTCGTCGACCCCCTCGGTCGAGGCCAGCTGGCGGGCGGCCCGGGCCCCGACTGCACCCAGACCGACGACGGCGATGCGCATCAGCGCAGGTCCGGACCGGACAGCTCGCGCCAGCCCCCCGATTGCGGCGGGGTGCCGCCCGAGCCGCGCAGCCGCACGAAGGCGGCGACGAGACCGGCGAGGCCCAGGGCCACGAGCGCACGACGGAGCAAGGTCACGGGATCCTCCCGGATCGAGGGGGTGGCGTGGTGGCACCCTGACCGGTTGGGCCAGGGCCACACCCGGACGACCATCGGGGCCGGTGCGTGGGGCTAGCTGGAATCGAACCAGCGACCTCACCCTTATCAGGGGTGCGCTCTAACCGACTGAGCTATAGCCCCGGGTCGGAGGACCCTACTGCCCGTCCCCGGCCGGATGCCACCCACAAAGCGCCCGGCGCGGGCCTCAGGTGGAGGTGTCGTCCTCGGTGGCGTCGTCGGCCCCGCTCGCCGGTCGCAGGGGGGCTGCGCCCTGGCGTCGGACCCGCCGACCCGAGCCCGTGCCGGCCTCGCCATCGGCCCCCTCGGAGGACCGGGAGGAGGACGTCGTGCCCCGGGACGGGGGCTTGGCCCGGGCCGTCGCCGTCCTGCGGGCCGGCGCCTTCTTGGCGGCCGCCGGTTTCGTCGTCCTGGTCCTGGCGGTCGAGGACTTCGCCGTCGAGGTCTTGGTGGCCGAGGTCTTGGCCGGGGTGGAGGTCGTGGCCGGCGAGGTCTTGGCCGTGGAGGTCTTGGGGCGCGGGTCCGGCGCCGGGGTGTCGGACGCCGGCTCGTCGCTCCGGCCGGCGGTCTCCCAGTCCCCGGCGTCCGGGGTCGGAGACGGGGCCGCGGCGGGCGCGGGGTTGATCAGGGGGGGACCGGAGGGTGGGATCGTGGGGAGGGCGAGCGGCGTGGGGGGACGGACCGGAGCCGCCGCCGGGGGGTCGACGATCTCCTCGATCACCACGAACCGGATGCCCCCGGTGATCTCGCTGATGAGGTTGAGGAGGGCGGTGGCCAGGACCATGAAGACGGTGGTGGCGAGGGCACCCACCGCCCCGATGAACGCCACCTGCTCGAACATCCGGTCGCCCTTGAAGCGGAAGTCCTCGAAGCCGGCGTCGCGGAGGAAGCCCTCGAGATCGTCGACCAGGCCGGTGGTGTTGGCCAGGCCCCACAGGAGGGCGACCGAGCCGAGGACGACCCCGAGCAGGATCGTGTTGAACACCAGGGCGATCTTGAGGACCGACCACAGCTCGATGCGCCGGACGATGCGCGTGACCCGGCGGCCCCGCCGGCGGGGGCGGCCCCGGCCGGTGCGGAACGAGGGGGTGGAGACGGCGTCGGCCAGCGCATCGGCGCGCGCCGCGCCGGGCCGGGCCACCCGGGTCGGGCCGACGCGAGGAGAGGTGCTGGCCCGCGGCACGGCGGGGACCACAGGACCCTCCGCAGGACCGCTCAGCCCGGAGTCGACGGACACGGAGGCCGAGTGTACGAGATGGGTCCCTCCGACGACCCTTCGGTGTTGCACCACGTCCCGTCCCGCTGCGCCCGCGCCGTGGCGCGGGCCCGCCCGACGACGACCGTCACCGTGACTCCGACGCCCTCGGCGCGGTAGGCGACGAGCCGTCCGCCGTTGGCGCCGGCCAGCGCATCGGCGGCGTCCTGGCCCTCGGCCGCCCCGGCCAGGGCGGCGGCGTCGGCCGCGGTACGGGCGCGGGCACCGTCGACGACCACCGACCCGGCGAACACCACGGCCAGGAGCACGGCGGCGGCCAGCACCAGGCCGGCGGCCACCAGGACGGTGGCCTGGCCCCGCTCACGCGGCCGCCCGCGGGCCGGTGGGTGCGGGTGAGACAGGACTGGGGACACGACGACCTCCGGGGGGCGCGGGATGGATGGCCCCCGAGGGGGCGATCCGACCGCGGAGGTCGTCGGTGGTGAGGTCGACCGGGCCCACGGGCCCGGCGTGATCAGTCGGTGATCTCGTCGGGGCCCAGCACGGGCGCCACGGCGGCCACCGTCTGGCCGTCGTCGACCTTCATCACCCGGACACCGGTCGAACCTCGGCCGTGGGACGGGATGTCCTTCACGCCCATCCGGATCACGACGCCTCCGGACGCGATGACGAAGATCTCGTCGTCGAGCCCGACCATGAAGGCGGCGACGACGTGGCCCCGCCGGGCGGTGAGCTTGATGCCCATGACGCCCTGGATGCCCCGGTGCTTGCGGGTGAAGTGGTCGAGCTTGGTCCGCTTGCCGAAGCCGGCATCGGTGACGAGGAGGATCGTCGCGTCGTCGCGGGCCACGTCGCAGCTCACCACCTCGTCCTCGGGCTTCATCTTCATCCCTCGCACCCCGGCGGTGGAGCGGCCCATGGGCCGGACCTCGTCCTGGGTGAAGCGGATGGTCATGCCCGAGCGGCTCACCATGAAGATGTCGTCACCCTCGTTGCAGGAGATGACCTTCACCAGCTCGTCGTCGTCGCGCAGGTTGATGGCGATGAGGCCGGCCCGCAGCGACGAGTCGTACTCGGTGAACCGGGTCTTCTTGACCTGGCCCTTGCGCGTGGCGAAGAAGAGGTACTGGTTCGACTCGTAGTCCCGCGTGTCGATGATCGCCTGGATCTTCTCGTCGGGCTGGAGCGGCAGCAGGTTGACGATGGCCGTGCCCCGCGCCGTCCGCTCCTTCATCGGGATCTCGTGGGCCTTGAGCCGGTAGACGCGGCCGCGGTTGGAGAAGAACAGCAGGTACGCGTGGGCCGTCGTGGTGAGGATGTGGGCGATGTAGTCCTCGTCGCGGAGGTTGGCCCCGGCCACGCCCCGACCGCCCCGACCCTGGCTGCGGAAGGCGTCGGGCGAGACGGTCTTCACGTAGCCCTTGGCCGACATGGTGACGATGAGGTCCTCGTCGTCGATGAGGTCCTCGAGGTTCATCTCGCCCGGGTCGTAGGTGATCTTCGACAGCCGATCGGTGGCGTGCTTGGCCCGGATCTCGGCCAGCTCGTCCTTGATCACCTGCATCAGCACGGTGCGGTCGGCGAGGATGGCCTCGAGCCCGGCGATGCGCTCGAGCAGCTCGGCCATCTCGGCCTCGAGCGTGGCCCGGCCCAGGCGGGTGAGCCGGTGGAGCTGCATGTCGAGGATGTACTCCGACTGCACCTCGCTGAACTCGAACGGCTCGGCCTGGAGGGCAGCGTGGGCCGCGGCCCGGTCCTCGGAGGCCCGGATGGCGACGATGATGGCGTCGATCAGGTCGAGCGCCTTGATGAGGCCCTCGACGATGTGGGCCCGCTTGCGGGCCTTGTCGAGCCGGAACTCCGTGCGCCGGGTGATGACCTCGACCTGGTGATCGAGGTAGTAGCCGAGCGCGTCGCGCAGGTTGAGGGTGCGGGGGACGCCGTCGACGAGGGCCACGGTGTTGACCGCGAACGAGGTCTGGAGCGGGGTCCGCTTGTAGAGGTTGTTGAGGACGATCAGCGCCGGGGCGTCGCGCTTGAGCGTGAGGACGATGCGGGTCTCGCCGCCGGAGGAGTCGTCGTTGGCCCCGGAGATCCCCTCGATCTCCTTGGTGGCCACCAGCTCGCTGATCTTGGCCAGGACGTTCCGCGGGCCGACCTGGTACGGCAGCTGGGTGATGACGATGCGGTCACCGCTGCGGGTGCCCTCCTCGATCTCGGCCACGGCCCGCATGCGGATCGAGCCCCGGCCCGTGCGCTGGGCGTCGAGGATCCCCTGCTTGCCCAGGATCAGCGCGCCCGTCGGGAAGTCCGGGCCCTTGACGATCTCGGCGTTGACCAGGTCGTCGATCGTCGCCTCGGGGTTGTCGATCAGGTAGACGGTGGCGTCGATGATCTCGCCCAGGTTGTGGGGCGGGATGCTGGTGGCCATGCCCACGGCGATGCCCTGGTTGCCGTTCACCAGCAGGTTGGGGAACCGGCTGGGGAGGACGAGCGGCTCCTCGAACTCACCGGAGTAGTTGTCGCCGAAGTCGACGGTGCCCTCGTCGATGTCGGCCAGCATCGACATGGCCAGCGGGGCCAGCCGGCACTCGGTGTAGCGGGCCGCGGCGGGTCCGTCGTCGGGCGAGCCGAAGTTGCCGTGGCCCTGCACCAGCGGGTGGCGCAGCGAGTGGGCCTGGGCCATGCGGACGAGGGCGTCGTAGATGGCCCCGTCGCCATGGGGGTGGTACTTGCCCATCACGTCGCCGGTGACGCGGGCGCACTTCATGAAGGGCCGATCGGGGCGGGCCCCGATGTCGTTCATCCCCCAGAGGATCCGGCGGTGGACCGGCTTGAGGCCGTCGCGCACGTCGGGCAGGGCCCGCGAGACGATGACCGACATGGAGTAGTCGAGGAACGACCGCTCCATCTCCTCCTCGATCTCGATGAGCTCGCTGACGGGGCCGTCACCGGCTCCATCGATGGGGGGGGTCTGGTCATCGCTCACTGGGGTTCCTCGGGTCGATCAGGCGGGCGCAGGGGTCGCAGCCACGCATCAGATGTCGATGAAGCGGACGTCCTTGGCGTTCGTCTGGATGAAGTGCTTGCGGGCCTCGACGTCCTCGCCCATCAGCGTCGAGATGGCGGTGTCGGCCACCGCGGCCTGCTCGACCGACACCCGGAGCAGGGTCCGGCTGCCCACGTCCATGGTGGTGGACTTGAGCTCCTGCCAGTCCATCTCGCCCAGGCCCTTGAGCCGGGCGAACTCCTTGCGGTGGTTGGGGTTGTCCGCCAGGAAGACGGCCTTGGCGGCGTCGTCCTTCAGGTACACCTTCTCCTTGCCGACCACCGTGGAGTACAGGGGGGGCTGGGCGATGTAGACGTGCTGCTGCTCGACCAGGTCCTTCATGTGGCGGAAGAAGAAGGTGAGCAGCAGGGTGCGGATGTGGCTGCCGTCGACGTCGGCGTCGCAGAGCAGGATGACCTTGTCGTAGCGGGCCTTGGCGACGTCGAACTCGTCCGAGAAGCCGGCGCCGATGGCGGCGATCAGAGCCTGGATCTCGTTGTTCTTGAGCATCTTGTCGAGCCGGGCCCGCTCGACGTTGAGGATCTTCCCCCGGATGGGGAGGATGGCCTGGACCTTGGGGTTGCGGGCGCTGGTGGCCGAGCCGCCGGCCGAGTCGCCCTCGACGATGAACAGCTCGCACTCGTCGCGGTTGCGGCTCGAGCAGTCGCGCAGCTTGTCGGGCATGCCGGCGCCGTCGAGGGCCGACTTCCGCCGGGTGGCGTCGCGGGCCTGCCGAGCGGCGGCCCGGGCCCGCTGGGCGTTGATGCCCTTCTTGACGATCTTGTTGGCCTCGGTCGGGTGCTCCTCGAACCAGTCGGCCATCCGCTCGTTGGTGGCCCGCTGGACGAGGGTCTTGATCTCGGGGTTGCCCAGCTTGCCCTTCGTCTGGCCCTCGAACTGCGGGTCGCGCAGACGGACCGAGATGATGGCGGTGAGGCCCTCGCGGACGTCATCCCCGCCCAGGTTCGGGTCCTTCTCCTTGAGGTGGCCCTTGGACCGGGCGTACTTGTTCACCACCGTGGTGAGGGCGGCGCGGAAGCCCTCCTCGTGGGTGCCACCCTCGATGGTGGCGATGCCGTTGGCGAAGCTGTGGAGCCCGTCGGTCTGGTAGCCCTCGTTCCACTGGAACGCGACCTCGACCTCGTGGGCCTCCTCGACCTGCTCGAAGGAGCCGACCCGGGAGAACAGCGGGTTCTTGGTGGCGTTGACGTGCTTGACGAAGTCGACGATGCCGTTGGCGTAGCGGTACTCGACCGGCGTGGGGTCGTGGCCCTCGCGCTCGTCCTTGAACCGGATCATCAGGGCCTTGTTGAGGAAGGCCATCATCTGGAAGCGCTCGAGCATGGTCCGGGCCACGAACTCGACGGACTCGAAGATCGTCTCGTCGGGCCAGAAGGTGACGGTGGTGCCGGTGCGACCGCGCGGGGCCTCGCCGATGACGACGAGCTTCGTGCTCTTCGCGCCACCGTCGCTGAACTCGATCTCGTGGCGCTGGCCGTCGCGGTCGACCTGGACGACCACCCGCTGGGACAGCGCGTTCACGACCGACACGCCCACGCCGTGGAGGCCGCCGGACACCTTGTAGCCCTCGCCACCGAACTTGCCGCCGCCACCGATCTTGGTGAGGGCGATCTCGACGCCGGTGAGCTTGAACTCCTTGTTGACGTCGGTGGGGATGCCGCGGCCGTTGTCGACGATGCGACACCCGCCGTCGGCCTGAAGCGTGACGTCGATGCGGTCGCAGTAGCCGGCCATGGCCTCGTCGACCGAGTTGTCGACGACCTCCCACACGAGGTGGTGGAGACCGGAGATCCCGGTGCCGCCGATGTACATGCCCGGGCGCTTGCGCACGTGCGCGAGCCCCTCGAGGATCGTCATCGACGAGGCGGAGTAGTTGGGACGGTTGTCGGGGGCCTGCGACACGGGCGCGACCTCTCAGGAAGAGACGGGGAGCAGCCTGCTGCTCACAACGGACGACGGGCCCCCGGAGGGGCCGTTCCGACCGCCCCTGCGGCTGGTTCCCGGGCGTCGGAACCCTTGCGCAGACTGGCGATCACGATGGGCACCATCCTACCAGGGGGGCGCGACAGCCCGGTGCATCCGCGGGGTGTCCGCGGGCCCCGATCCGAGGGGCGGACGGGGTGTCCGGGGCGAGGTGTTCGGAGGGCGGTCAGCGGGCCCGCGGGGACGCCGTGCGGGCGTCCAGACCGATGACGACACCCGGTCCCAGCAGTCGCTCGAGCCCCTCGACCACGGCCCCTTCGAGCCACCGGGCCTGGCCGCTCCAGACCGGGTCGGTGGCGGTGACCACCAACCGGCCGTCGCGGATCGCCTGGGGCTGGAGGGCCTCGGCCGCGGCCGGCCCGACCAGGTCGGGCCAGGCCCGCACGACGACCTCGAGCGACGACGCCGGTGGGGCGCCGAGACCGGCCAGCACGCGGTCGAGCGTCTCGCCCAGACGGGCCGGTCGGCCCTCGCGACCGGTCGTCAGGGGTTCCCAGGGCACCGGACCAGTGTCGCGCGGCGGCCCCAGGGACCGGTCGACCCGGGCGGGCGGCGCGCCCTGCGGCGGCCGCCCGCGCCTCAGGCCGGGGTGATCGAGCCGCCGGCGACCCGCAGGACCAGGTCGGGGTTGGTGCCGGACGGCAGGCCCGTGGCCGTGGTGATGAGCGTCTGGCCCGGGGGCAGGTGCGCCAGCAGGCCGGCGGCCCGGTCGTCGTCGAGCTCGGACAGCACGTCGTCGAGCAGGAGCAGCGGCGGGGTGTCGAGGACGGCGGCGACCTGGCGGGCGGCGGCCAGCCGGAGGGCCAGGGCCAGGGTGCGCTGCTCGCCCTGCGACGCGTGGGTGCGGGCCGGGAGCCCGGCCAGGGTGATGTCGAGCTCGTCGCGGTGCGGCCCGACCAGGCTCACGCCCCGCCGGAGCTCGTCGCGACGGGCGTCGGCCAGAGCCGCGAGCAGGCCGCCGGGCCGCCACGAGGGGGCATAGGACAGCACCATGTCGCCCCGGCCGGCCAGGTCCTGGTAGGCGGTCTCGACCACCGGGCCGAGGAGCGTGACGAGGTCCGACCGGGCGTCGGCCAGGGCCTCGCCGGCCCGGGCCAGGCGCGCGTCCCACACCTCGAGCGTCGGGGCGATGTCGTCTCTCAGCCGGCCGCCCGCCTGCTTGAGCAGGGCCGAGCGCTGCTTGAGGATGCGGTCGAGGTCGCTGCGCACGGGATCGAGCCGGGGGTCGAGCGCGACCAGGAGGTCGTCGAGGTAGCCCCGCCGCTCCCCCGGGCCGCCCTTGACCAGCTCGAGGTCGTCGGGGGCGAAGACCACCGCCCGGAGGAAGTCGAGCCCGTCGCGGACCCGGCGGACGGGCTGGCGGTTGACCAGCATCCGGCTGCGACCGCCCGGCGCCACCTCGCACTCGATCAGCAGGGCCCGACCGGCGCGGCTGCCCTCGCCCCGGATGATCGCCCGCTCGGCGCCCACCCTGACGAGTGCCTCGGTCGGCGCCGCCCGGAACGAGCGCAGGCCGCCCATCCAGCCGATCGCCTCCAGCAGGTTGCTCTTGCCCTCGCCGTTGGCCCCCACCACGGCGGTGAGGCCGGGGGCCAGCTCGACCTCGGCCGAGGCGTAGCTGCGGAAGTCGGTCAGCCAGACGCGATCGAGCTGCACCTGGGTGGTGGTGTGCCGCCGCTCAGATGCGGACGGGCATCAGGAGGTAGAGGAAGTCGTCGCGGCCGGTGGCGCGGAGAACCGCGGGCTTGTTGGCGTCGGTGGTCTCCAGGACGACCTCGTCGCCCGGCGCCACCTCGATGCCGTCGAGCAGGTAGTCGGGGTTGAACCCGACGGTGAGCTCGGTGCCCTCGAAGGTGCCCTCGACGGCCTCGCTGGCCTGGCCGATGTCCTGGGTGACGGCGTCGAGCTCGACCCCCGAGGCGCTCATGGTGAGCCGGACCGGCGTGGCCTCGCGGGCCATGAGGCGCACGCGGCGGACGGCGTCGCCGAGGGCCTCGCGGGCGACGACCATCCGGTTCGGGTACGTCGACGGGATGAGGCCGCGGTAGTTCGGGAACTCGCCCTCGATGAGGCGAGTGGTGACCCGGGTGGTGCCCACCTCGAAGGTGGCCTCCCGCTCGCCCAGACGCAGGGTGACCTCGCCCTCGCCGAGCGCTCGGACCAGCTCGCGCAAGGCGCGCGACGGGACGAGGACGCTCTGGCCCTCGTCGAGGACGGCGCTGCCCTCGAGGTCGCGCACGGCCAGGCGGTAGGAGTCGGTGGCCACCAGCCGGAGGCCACCGCCCTCGGCGGCCATGAGCACGCCCGTGAGGATCGGGCGGGCGTCGTCGCTGCTGGCCGCCGGGACGACCTGCGACAGGGCCGAGGAGAGATCCTTGGCGTCGAGGGTGACCGCGTGCTCGGCCGGGGGTGACTGGCGCGGGAACTCGTCGGCCGGCAGGAGCCGGATCGAGGACGAGAAGCGCCCCGAGGTGATCTGGGCCTCGTCGCCGTCGACGCTCAGCTCGACCCGGCCGGCGTCGAGCGAGCGGACCACGTCGGAGGCGATCTTGGCGGGGACGACCGCGACCCCGTCGGCCGAGCCGGACACCTTGGCGGTGACCGAGATCGTCAGGTCGAGGTCGCTGCCGGTGAGGCTGAGGGTGTCGCCCGCCAGCTCCATCCGGACCCCGGACAGGACGGGCAGGGCGCCGCCGCGGTTGGCCACGGCCCGGCCCGCGGTACCCAGGGCCTCGACCAGGTCATCACGTTCGCAACGGAGCTTCACCGTCGGTGCTCGCTTTCTCTGCGGATGGCAGCGGGGTGCTGGGGATGGCGAGGGGTGGCAGGGCGGGGGCTGCACTCTCCCACAGCCGGGATGACATCCAGGTCATAGAAGTAGGGGTGCCTGTGGATCGTGGATGACCGAGCATCGCGCCTGGTCAGGGTGGTCGCGCGTGATCCACAGCCATCCACTGCGATCCACAGCCGTCGGTCGGTCGCGCCGATCGGGCCCGGATCGGTCCACCGCGCGCCGATGTCGTCCCGACCCTGGTCCACGGCGCGCGCAGGCGTCACCCACACGTCCGCGCACCCGTCGTCCACAGCTGCGGGTGTCATGCCCCACGTCCTCCGACCCCGCCCGCCGCCCTGAAGGCGATCGGCTGCGCCGATCACGCCACACCTTTCCGGAGCTCCTGCACGAGGGCCTGGACCTGGTGGAAGATGGCCTTGCGCTCGGCCATGAGGGCCTCGATCTTGCTGACGGCGTGCATGACGGTGGTGTGGTCGCGGTCGCCGAACTCCCGGCCGATGGCGGGGTAGCTGAGCTCGGTGAGCTCGCGCACCACGTACATCGCCACCTGCCGGGCCGTGACCAGCGGGCGCCGGCGGCTCTTGCCGGTGATCTCCTCGACGGTGAAGCCGTAGCGCTCCGACACCTTGTCCAGGATCATGGCCGTGGTGACCGAGCGGCTGGCGCTGTCGCCCAGGATGTCGGACAGGACCTGCTCGGCCAGGCTGACGCCGAGCTCGCGCTGGTAGAGGTTGGCGTAGGCCGAGACCCGGGTCAGCGCCCCCTCCAGCTCGCGGATGTTGTCGGCGATGTTGGTGGCGATGAACTCGAGCACGTCGTCGGGCACGACGATCGGTGCGCGCTCGGCCTTCTTGCGCAGGATCGCCAGCCGGGTCTCGATGTCGGGCGGCTGGATGTCGGTGATCAGGCCCATCTTGAACCGGCTGCGGAGACGGTGCTCCAGGGTGGAGATGGCGTCCGGCGAGCGGTCCGAGGTCAGCACGATCTGGCTGCGCCGGGCGTGGAGCTCGTTGAAGGTGTGGAAGAACTCCTCCTGGAAGCGCTCGGCGCCCTCCAGGAACTGGATGTCGTCGACGAGGAGGACGTCGAGCTCGCGGTAGCGCCGCTTGAACTCGTTCATCCGCTTGAGGCGGATGCACTCGATGAAGTCGTTGAGGAAGCTCTCGGTCGAGACGTAGCGCACGACCTTGGCCGGGTAGTTCTGGGCGATGTAGGCCCGGATCGACTGGAGCAGGTGGGTCTTGCCCAGTCCGGCGTCGCCGTAGATGAACAGCGGGTTGTAGGCCCGGCCCGGCGTCTCGGCCACGGCCATGGAGGCGGCGAAGGCGAAGCGGTTGGACTGGCCGATGACGAAGTCGTCGAAGGTGTAGAGGACGTCGAGCCCGCTGCGGGGCCGGTCCGGCGTGGGCTGCGGCGGGAAGGGGTCGAAGCCCGGGTCGCCCGCCTTGGCGGTCCGGGGGGCGTCGTCGGTGGGCCCGTCGAGGTGGGCGCGGCCGACGCCGTCGCTGTCGTGGTCGGGCTCGTGCCCGGGCGGCGCGAGCGGGGCGTCGTCGGCGGCGGGCTGGGCCCGGACCTCGACGATCAGCTCCAGCGGGCCCCCGTGGGCGGCGACCACGGCCTCGTCCACCAGGGACCGGTAGCGGCCGTGGACCCGGTCGGCCACGATGCCGCTGGGGACGGCGAGGACGAGCCGATCGTCGTCGGCGTCGACGGCGGTGATGCCCTGGAACGTGGACAGCCAGACCCCGTCGGTCACCTGGCCGCGGAGGAAGTCACAGCATGCGCCCCACAGGTGGTCGGCGTCGCCCACGACTCGGCGGTTCCTCCAGGCTTCGGGTGTCCACACAGGAATCCACAGATGTGGACAACGACTCCGACGCCCACCTCCGGGTGGGTCGTGGTCGCGCTGCGAACGGGGTGCCGCCGGGACGTCCGGCGGGCGGAGAGCGGACCGTACCACTTTGTCCACAGGGCGACGCAAGGCCCGCGTCGGGCCTGGTCACGGCGGTGGAGAGGCCCACATGGAGGGGTCGGTGGGCCTCCGCCCGCACCGGGACGGGGGCCCGTGTTGCCCGCTCGCTGCGGCGACCTCTACCGTTGTCCCCTGGTCCCGTGCCGCACGGGACCGCCGCGCCCGTCTACGGGTAGGTCGCTCCCGGTCATCGGTGGGCGCACCCGTGGCTGCACCCGTCGCTCGACGGGACGAGGCCCGAGGCGCGGTGTCCGAGGAGGAGAGCAGTGAAGCGCACCTTTCAGCCCAACGTCCGCCGCCGAGCCAAGAAGCACGGCTTCCGGCACCGCATGTCGACCAAGGCGGGTCGTGCCGTCATCCGAGCGCGCCGCCAGAAGGGCCGGGCGAAGCTGTCGGCCTGATCGCCCCGCTTCGTGACCGTCGCAGCCTTCAGCTCGTCCGCGAGCAGGGCCACCGGGGCCGGGCGGGTCCCGTGACCGTCCGCTACGCCGGCCCGTCGGAAGACGGCCGGCTCCTCGTCGCGTTCGCCATCGGACGCCGCACGGGAACCGCCGTGGTGCGCAACCGGATCCGCCGCCGGCTCCGGGCCGCCCTCGACGAGATGGCCCGCGACGACCAGGTGCCCTCGGGTGCCGCCATCGTCACCGCCGGCCCGTCGGTGGCCACGGCCCCCTTCGCCATCGTCCGCCGCGATCTGGCCCGTGCCCTCACCGCCGCTGTGACCAGGGCCGGAGCGCCCTCGTGAGCGCATCGACCCGCACCTCGGCCCCCGGTCCCGTCGCCCGGGCCCTGCGGGGCGTCGTGCGCACCTACCAGGCGGTCCGCGCCGGGCGGCCCTCGCCGTGCCGCTTCACCCCCTCGTGCTCGACCTATGCGGTCGAGGCGCTCGAGGTCCACGGTGCCGCCCGTGGCTCGTGGCTGGCGGTGCGCCGGCTGAGCCGCTGCCGCCCCCTCGGAGGCCGGGGCTGGGATCCTGTCCCGCCCGCCTCCTCCCCCGTCTCGGGAGCCGTCCCCTCCGAGGACGGCCTCACCCCCTCGTCCCTGGTTGATCGGACCGCCTGATGCTCGACTTCCTCTTCGACGGCATCGCGTCTGCCCTGTCGTTCCTCTACGACCTGACCGGCGGCTCCTACGGCGGGGCGATCATGCTCCTGACGTTGGGCGTGATGATCCTGGTCACGCCGCTGACGCTCAAGAGCACCCGGTCGATGATCGCCATGCAGCAGCTACAGCCCGAGCTGCGCAAGCTGCAGGCGAAGCACAAGGACGACCGCCAGAAGCTCAACGAAGAGATGATGGCGTTCTACAAGGAGCACAACATCAGCCCGCTGGGCGGGTGTCTGCCCCTGATCGTCCAGACGCCGGTCTTCATCGTCCTCTACCAGGTGCTCATCGGGCTGACCCGCCAGCACGGGTACGGGCGGGACATGGGTGAGGCCGCCGGCCTGCTCGTCCGCGACCCCTCGGGCGGGGGCAGCTACGAGCTGTTCGGCACCTTCGACCCGAAGTACCTCGAGCACACCACGAACCTGTACCAGGACCTGTCCCGGTCGCGGGAGATGCAGGACTTCGGCCTCGACCTGGCCGACACGTTCATGAACCGCCTCGGCGACGGCGGGCTGGCCCACGCCTTCCCCTACCTGGTGCTGGTGCTGGTGGTGGCCGTGAGCGCCTTCGTCCAGCAGCGCCAGATCATGGCCCGCCAGTCCGGCGCCCAGTCGCAGATCAACCCGCAGCAGCAGGCGCTGATGAAGATCATGCCGTTCTTCCTGCCGGTCTTCTCGCTGACCCTGCCGGCCGGCATCGTCCTCTACTTCGTGGTGTCGAACCTCTATCGGATCGCCCAGCAGGCCTTCATCACCCGCACGATGTACAGCGAGCAGGCCCGCGAGAAGCGGGATGCGGACCTCAAGGCCAAGGGCCTCGACACCGCCACCGTCAAGGCCTCCGACACCGTCCCGGAGGGCAAGAAGGGCCTGTTCGGCGGGCTCATCCACCTGCCCGACAAGAACGCCGGCGCCAACGGCTCGGGCAAGGGCAAGGGCAAGGTCGACATGGCCAAGTCCGGGTCTCGCTCCGGGGCCAAGGGCAGCACCCCCAAGGGCGGGAGCGCCAAGGGCGGCTCGGCCAAGGGTGGGAGCACGAAGGGCGGCAGCGCCAAGGGTGGCAGCGGGTCTCGGGCCGGAGGGTCCGGCACCAAGAGCGCCCCCACCACGGGCGGAGCCAATGGCAGTGGGGCCAAGGGCCCCAACCGCCAGGCTCCGAGCCGGACGGCTCCGTCCCCGCAGAACCGATCGAAGAACAAGAAGAAGAGGAAGTAACCACGTGGAATGGGTCGAGATCACCTCGCGCACCGTCCAGGAGGCCACCGAGCAGGCGCTCGACACTCTGGGTGTCGATGAGGCCGACGCCGAGATCCAGGTCGTGGAGGAGCCCCAGCCGGGCCTCTTCGGCCGGACTCGGGGCAAAGCTCGTGTTCGAGCTCGCGTCGTCCCCAAGCAGCACCCGCCCAAGCAGGAGCGACGGGACCGCAAGCGCTCGCCGCGCGGTGGCAAGGGACGCGACGACGCCCCTCGGTCGGACGGCGCGGCGGACACCGCGGCCCCGGTCGACGACGACGCCGAACAGGACACTGCTGACACAGCGTCGACAAGGGGTGCTGGTGATGGCGGTTCGTCGGACCGGCCCCGTCGGCGCCGGGGTCGGGGCAACGCCCAGGGCGGCGGTCGCTCGGCGGCCTCCTCTGGTGACGGTCGAGACAACGGCCCCCGGGCCGAGCAAGGAGACAGCGTGGAGCCCACCCTCACCCTCGACGAGCACGTCGAGGCGGTCGAGACCTTCGTTCGGGGGCTGGTCGACGCCTTTGGCGCCGAGGCCACCATCGAGGTGGTCGAGGTCGACGACGAGACCCGCGAGGTCCAGGTCATCGGCAACGACCTCGGGCTGCTGATCGGGCCGCGCGGCCTGACCTTGCAGGCGGTCCACGAGCTGGCCCGCACCGTCGTCTACCGGGCCGCGCCCGGTGGCCAGGACGGCCGGGTGCGCATCGACATCGGTGGCTACCGCGAGCGGCGCCGCCAGGCGCTCGAGCAGTTCGCCGCCAAGATCGCCGAGGAGGTCATCGGCAGCGGGACCGCCAAGGCCCTCGAGCCGATGTCCCCGCCCGACCGCAAGGTCGTCCACGACGCCATCAACGACATCGAGGGCGTGCACACCACCTCCGAGGGCGAGGAGCCCCGTCGACGGGTCGTCGTCCTCCCGGACAGCTGACCATCGCTCTGCGACCGTGACGCCCGCCCCCACCGTTTCCGGGGGCGGGCGTCGTCGCGTCCGGACCCTCGACGAGGTCCTCGAGCTCCAACGCCGGCGCGACGTGGTCGGACGGGAGCCGGCGGGCGCCCTGCGGGCCCACAGCGCCGGGTACGCGGTCGCCCTGGGGGCCACGCCCGACATCGTGGTCGACCTGGGCAGCGGCGGAGGCGTTCCGGGCCTGGTCCTGGCGGTGGAGCGGTGGCCGGCGGCCCGCATCACCCTGCTCGACGCGAGCCAACGCCGGTGCACCTACCTCGAGCTGTGCGTCGCTGACCTGGACCTGGGCGACCGGCTCGACGTCCTGTGGGCCCGGGCCGAGGAGACCGGACGGGACCCGGCCCGGCGGGGGGCGGCGGACGCCGTGGTGGCCCGCAGCTTCGGACCGCCGGCGGCGACGGCGGAGTGCGCCGCTCCCCTGCTGCGCCCAGGCGGCGCCCTCGTGGTGAGCGAGCCACCCGGTGGCGCCGGCGACCGCTGGGACGCCGACGGCCTGGGCCAGCTGGGCCTGGTCCTGGAGACGACCGAGGTGGTGGAGGGTGCGACCTTCACGCGGCTCCGCCAGGTCGAGCCCTGCCCCGATGCCTTTCCCCGTCGCCCCGGGGTGCCGGCGCGGCGCCCGCTGTTCTGAGGCCGCTGAAGGTCCGGTGGAGGTTGTCCACCGATTCCTCCACATCCTGTGGACGAGCCCCGACCCCAGATCGCGACCCTCTGGCAACCTTCCGTCTGCTATCCGTGACAGTCATCGGCCGGGCGCGCGCCGCCGGCCCGGTTTCCCCGCCCACCCCGGACGCCGGTCCCTCTCCTCGGTCCTTCAGGTGAAACACCTCAACAGGTCCGACCTCAACCGGCACGCTGGCCCCAGCGCTGATGTTTCACGTGAAACTCCCGATCCCGTGTGTGGAGCGGCGTCCGCCCGCCGTGGGCAGGTGTGACTCCCCCGCCGCCAGCCTGATCGTCGGCCACTGCGTCCGCTGGCCTTGGTCCACTCGCTCGAGCGTGCGGGCCCTCAGCAGCCTGCACGCCGCCTCCCGGGCGAGATCCAGGACGACCGACGAGCCGTCCCGTCGCTCCCGTCTCGGGTTCGCCGCTCCCGCCGCCGCCCACCGGCATGCCCGCGCCTGACCGCGTCCGGATGTCCGCTGTCCGCCCGTCCAGACGCCGTCCGTCGTCTGTCCGCTCTCCCGCCCTCGTCCTGGGCCAGTTGTTGGATGCCTGCTCGGCCGTGTCCGGTCGGCCGTGGGTCCGGTCGGCCGTGGGTCCGGTCGGCTGTGTGCCGCGGTCGGCTGTGTGCCGCGGTCGGCTGTGTGCCCCGGTCGGCCGTGTGTCCGGTCAGCCTTTGGGTTCGCTCAGCCCTGTGCCCTTCAGGCCGGGTGCCTGCGAGGCTGGGTGACCGCCGGGCCGAGTGTTCGCCAGCCCGGGTGTTCGCCGGGCCGCGTGTCCGCCGGGCCGGCTGTCGGCGCAGCCCGGGTGTCCGCTCAGCCCGTCGCTGCCAAGGCCGGGTGCCCGTCAGGCCGGTGTCCGCCAGGCCGGTGTCCGCGACGGCTGCCCGTGTCGCGGCCGGCGGCCGGGTGCCAGGTGCCCAGGCGCCCCGGGGCCGGCTGCCGGGGCGGCCGGCCCCGGGGCCCTCGCCTGGGCCCTGCCGTCTGGCCCGGTGTGCGGCACGCTGTGATGCCGTCCGTCCCGGCGGGGCCCCGAGGCGGCGGCCCCCACGCGTGGTCGAGCGAGGCCATGGGCGTGGGCGGGCGGGGAGGCCCGGCCCGGCCCAGGCACGTCCCCTGTCCAGAGCGATGAAGCTCGGTTCTGAGGCGCCACCGGGGCACCCACAGGCTCCCCCCGCCTCAGAACGAGCCCGATCCGTTCTGAGGCGCCAGGGAACCTCCCACGTCCCCTCTCCGCCTCAGAACCGAGGCGGGTCGGCTCGGTCGCTGACCTGGACATGCGGGGTCGGCGGCACGCTGGGGAGAGGGCGGGGGCGAACGGGCCAGAGGGACCCCGTCCCGCGGCCGGATGTGCGGGATCGCCCCGGGCGGGCCCTTTGGCCAGGGCCGGTTCCCCCTGTCGGGTATCGCCGCGCCCAGGTCAGGAGCTCGAGGCGTCGGTCGCCGGTCACCAGGGTGCTCTGCCAGCCCGGCCGGGCCGTGCAGGGCCAGAGCCGATGAGCCGAGCTGCTGGTCCCGACTCCTGGGGCTCGGCTCGACGCCGGCGAACCCGGCAGCTCGGACCGGGCTGGGCACCAGCGCTTGTGCGGGACTCCTCGCCATACGTGCTTGGCCGGGATGTTTCACGTGGAACGTCTGGGACCATCGATCTGGAAGGACATGGCTCTTCCGACGGCCTCGGGGTTCCCGCGGCGGGCTCGATCGGGCGTTCCGTGGAGGAGTGGTCCGGTCCAGCCCCGGCGGGCGCTGCTGGCGAGGTTTGGCGCGTCTTTCCTGGTCAGGGCGGTGTTGCTCGGGTGGTCGCGCCGGATGCCCCGGAAGGCGGCGGTCGCGGGGCCGCCGCCGCACCGCCGGCCGCCACCGCCCCCCGCTGACCGGCAGCATCCGGCGCGGCCGGATCTCGGCCGATGGGAGGCCCTGGGAGCGATGGGACGCCCTGGGAGGCGGAGCGAACGGTGGCTGGACGGCGAGGGCCCGGGCTCGCCCAGGGACGGCATTCGCCCCTCGCTGGGGCCAGGGATGTTTCACGTGGAACGTCGGCGGGCCGATTCTGGCGGTGTTTCACGTGGAACGTTGTCGAGGGTCCTTGCAACCGGGAGGTGCGACCGCGAGGATGGCGCAGTGCCCCCCACGTCGCAGCAGCCACCGGCCGACGAGCGGAGCAAGGCGATCTTCGAAGCCCTCCGGGCCGCGGACGAGATCCCCCCCGAGCCCGCCCCGGTGGTCCGTGAGGCCGACGACGGGCTCACCCGCGACGGTCTGCCCCGGGTCATGGCCATCGCCAACCAGAAGGGCGGCGTCGGCAAGACCACGACGGCCGTGAACCTGGGGGCCGCCCTGGCCGTCCTGGGCTACCGGGTGCTGGTGGTCGACCTGGATCCGCAGGGCAACGCCAGCACCGGGCTGGGCATCAACGTCCGTGAGCTGGAGACGTCGATGTACGACGTGATCCTGCACGACTCCCCCCTCGAGGACTGCATCGAGGGCACGGCGATCAAGAACCTGCTGGTGGCCCCCTCGGCGCTCGACCTGGCCGGCGCCGAGATCGAGCTGGTGCCCGCCTTCAGCCGCGAGATGCGGCTGCGCAACGCCATCGAGCAGGTCCGCGACGACTTCGACTACATCCTCATCGACTGCCCGCCCTCGCTCGGCCTGCTCACGGTGAACGCCATGGCGGCGGCCGAGGAGGTCCTCGTCCCCATCCAGTGCGAGTACTACGCCCTGGAGGGCCTGGGCCAGCTCATCCGCAACGTCTCGCTCGTCC
>DATHEV010000148.1:0-4042 GCA_035318405.1 Iamia sp. | reverse complement strand
CGGCGAGACCGACGACCTCGGTGGCGAAGCGGAGGGCGGTGTCGGTGGGGGTCCGGTAGCGGCCGTCGCCGCGCGCCGTGTGCTCGACCACCTCCTGCCAGGTGACGTAGGGCCACAGACCCGGGTAGGGCTCGACCGGCTGGGCGCCGTCGGGGGTGGTGCCGCTGGCATTGCCGGTGCCGCCGTCGGTGGTGGAGGGGTCCGACCCGGTGCTGGTCGAGCCGTCGTTCCCGGCCCGATCGGGCAGCGAGCCGTCGTCCTCGTCCTCGTCGGTCGACGTCGACCCCGGGCCGCCGGTGCCATCGTTCGTGCCCTGGCCGTCGGCCTCGGTGGTGCCCCCGCGGGCGTCGTCCTCGGTGGAGGGGGCGATGTGGGTGCCGAGGCTGACGCCGGTGGTGTAGACCGCGGCCACGGCGCCCCCGAGGCCCAGCACCGTCGCCACCACGGCGACGGCCGAGAACCGCCGCGACCGGGCCCAGAGGCGACGCGGACGGTCGCCGAGGGGGACGGGGGTGCGGGGGGAGGGGGCCATGGCGTCTGCGGGATCGGGGGAACATCCCGCGGGAGATGACGGAATCGTAACGGATCTGTCACATTCCTTCCCTGCGGGTTCCCAGGTGAACCCCGTGACATTGGTCACTCACGGGGAGGATCCCCCCACCCAGCGTCGAACCCCCGCCGCCTCCCGTTCCCCGAGTGCCATCGGCGGGCTCCGCCGAGGCGACGTTCAGTCGGTGCCGGGGCGGCGCTTCTGCTCGGGGGTGCCCTCGTCGGTGGCGCCGGCGGGGAGGGCCCGGGCGATCTCCTCGGCGGTCGGCTCGCGGTCGCGGCGGGCGGCGGCCGGCAGCAGGTCGACGATCGCCGCCATCATCCGCTTGGTGTCGGCGTCGAGGCTGCGGTACTTCATGTCGACCGGGGTCCCGACCCGCACCCGGACCGTCGGCGGGTCGGTGAGGTTGGTGACGTCGGGGAACCGGGCGTTGCGGGGCCAGACCCGCTCGGTGCCCCACAGTCCGATGGGGATGACGGGCGCCTTGGTCATCTTGGCCAGCTTGGCCGCGCCCCACCGGCCCTTCAGCTCGGTGTCGTAGAAGGCCCGGCCCCGGGGGATCGTGCCCTGCGGCATGATCGCCACCGCCTGGCCCGCCTCGAGCGCCTCGGCCGCGGCCTTGAGGGGCTCGTCGGAGCCGGTGCCGCGGTCGACCCGGATGCCGCCCATGGCCGTGGCGATCTGGCCCACGACGGGAGCGTCGAAGACCTCCTTCTTGCCCAGGAACCGCAGGGGGCGCCCGACCCGGGCGATGGTGAAGCCGATGGCCAGCGGGTCGAAGTAGCTGCGGTGGTTGCCGACCAGGATCGCCGGGCCGTCGTGCGGGATCCGCTCGATGCCCTCGATGTCGAACCGCACCCACGGGAACAGCGCCGGCTGGGCCAGCATCTGGAGGGCCCGCTGAGGCTCGATGCCGCCCAGCTTGGGCACGCCCGAGGGCACGTCGAAGTGCATGCTCGGCCAGCGGCGGAGGAGGGCGACGATCCGCAGCCGGGGATCGGGGTTCACGGCGGTGGCGTGGCGCACGGCCGACAGCAGCGGCAGGTCGTAGATGCTGTCGGAGTAGGCCCAGCTGCGATCGACGTCGACGCCGTGCTCGGCGGCCCAGTCGCGCACGGCGGCGAGCTTGCCCGGACCCCAGACGAAGTGGCCGTCGACGGTGCCGTCGTAGGCGCCGTCGCGCTCGCCGTAGCGCGTGGCGATGACGTCGTCGATGCCGAGGCGCTCGGCCAGCGGGGCGACCAGGTCGTAGGGCGAGGTGGTGGCCATGACCACCATCCGCCCGGCGGCGTGGTGCTCGTCGATCAGCAGGCGGGCGTAGGGCAGGACGTCCTCGGCCAGGCGCTCGGCGGCGACCTTGCCGGCCTCCTGCACCACCGACCGGTTCCACCCCGAGGCCACCCGGGCGGCCTGGCGGGTGAGGAGCATCGAGGGCAGCGTCTCGCCCACCACGTCGAACAGCTTGTAGACGAGGTTCTCGCCCGGGATGGGCCGATCGGGGATGACGCCGGCGCCCCGCAGGGCCTCGGTGATGACCGGCCCGCTGGCCCCTCCGAGGAGGGTGCGGTCCAGGTCGAAGAAGGCAGCCTCACGGGATTCGGGCACGGGTCGACCGTACTCCCCTCCTCCGCCGCCGGTCCCGGGCGGCCAGACTCGACCCGTGGATCTCCGACAGCTCGCTGCCCTCGCGGCCGTGGCCGACCACCGGTCGTTCTCGGCGGCGGCGCGTGCGCTCCACACCGTGCAGTCGAACGTGTCCAGCCACGTGGCCAACCTCGAGCGGGAGCTGGGCGTCGAGCTGGTCGACCGGGCCACGGGCGAGCTGACCGACGAGGGCGGGCTGGTGGTCGACCGGGCCCGACGGGTGCAGGCCGAGATCGACGCCGTCGTGTCCGACCTCGCCGCCCACGCCGGCACCATCACCGGCCGGGTCCGCCTCGGGATGATCGGCACCGTCGGGGCGTGGGTCCTGCCCTTCCTGATCCCGGCGCTGGCCGGGAGCTACCCGGGCATCCACCTGGTGATCGTCGACGCCACCACCACCTCGCTCCTGCCCCAGGTGATCGCCGGCACCCTCGACGCCGCCGTCGTCAACCTGCCGTTCACCGATCCCGACCTGGTGGCCGAGCCCCTGTTCGAGGAGGAGCGGGTCGTGCTGGCCCCGCCCGGCCACGCCCTGGCCCTGCGCAAGCGGGACCGGATCGCCCTGGCCGAGCTGGCTCGTCACAGCCTCCTCCTCGAGCCCCCGGGCACCGCCTTCCGCGACGACCTCGACGCCGCCGCCGACCGGGCCGGCATCCGGCTCACGCCCCTGGCCGAGGTCGACGGCATGCGGGCCCTGGCCGCCCTGGCCCAGGAGGGCTTCGGTGCCGCCGTCCTCCCGGCCACGGCCGCCCCCATCCCCCCGCCCCAGGGCTGGCGCCGGTTGGAGATCACCGGGCTCGGGCCCCGCACCGTGGGCCTGGCCACCAGCCGTCGCACCCGGCCCTCGGCACCCGCCCGGGCCGTGGTCGACGCCGTCCGCCACCTGCTCGAGACCGAGGGACCGGGGCGTCCCGGCGTCCGGGTGCTGGCACCGGGTGAACCCGAGGGCGACCAACGGTGAGCGGGAGGCGAACGAGCGCTGGTGGCGGTCCCCGTCGGTCCTGGTCGGCGGTACATTGTCGACGCAGACGACGAGAGAAGGACACCACGTGGCCGAGAGCGTGACGATCACCGACAACCGCACGGGCGAATCGATCGAGATCCCGATCGTGGACGGCGGGGTCGACTCCGCGCAGTGGAAGAAGCTCCTCGGCAACACCTGGTTCTACGACCCGGCGTACACCCAGACCGCGGCCACCTCGTCGGCGATCACCGAGATCGACGGCGAGAACGGGATCCTCCGCTACCGCGGCTACCCCATCGAGCAGCTGGCCGAGAAGAGCAGCTACCTCGAGGTCGCCTACCTGCTGATCTTCGGCGAGCTGCCCACCGCCGAGCAGTTCGAGCCGTGGGTCCACGACATCACGTACCACACGTTCATCCACGAGAACGTCCGCAAGCGCTTCCTCGAGGGCTTCCACCACGACGCCCACCCGATGGGGATGCTCGTCTCCGCCATCGCCGCCCTCTCGACCTTCTACCCCGACGCCAAGGACATCGGCGACGAGGACAACCGCTACCGCCAGACGGTGCGTCTCGTCGCCAAGATGCCCACGCTCGCCGCCGCCTGTCACCGCTTCAGCGTCGGCCAGCCCTTCGTCTACCCGGACAACAGCCTGGGCTTCACAGCCAACTTCCTCTCGATGATGTGGAAGATCGCCGAGCCCCGCTACGACGCCAACTACGCCCTGGCCCACGCCCTCGACACGCTGTTCATCCTGCACGCCGACCACGAGCAGAACTGCGGCACGACGGCCATGCGGGTGGTGGGCTCCTCCCACGCCGACCCCTACGTCGCCGCCGCCGCCGGTGCCGCCGCCCTCTACGGGCCGCTCCACGGCGGGGCCA
>DATHEV010000147.1:0-13072 GCA_035318405.1 Iamia sp. | reverse complement strand
TCGTCCAGCCGACAGCGGCGAACGCCCGGCGGGCGGCGGCCCCGGACGGGGCGGCGACAATCATGCGGGCCTGCCGGCGGTAGGGCTCGGGCATCGATCGGATGCCGAGGCCGCCGTACACCGGCCAGGTGGTCGGGTCGTTCCGTCGGGCGGTCATGCCGCCACCAGCTCGGGGATCGGGCGGCCGCTGGGGGTCTCGACCCGACCGTCGGCGAACACCTTCGCCGCGCCCCAGGGGCGGGGGAGCGAGATCGTGATGGACAGGCAGCCGACCCCGGCGCGGGCCGACCGCAGGGTCTCGGCCACGGCCCGGCGGGCGCCGGCCAGGTTGCGGGCGGCCTCGTCGGCGGCGGCCAGCTCGGCGGCCACGTCCTCGGTCGAGCGCAGGCACACCACGAACCCGCGGCGGAACCCCATGCCGTGGGCCTCGGTGTTGCGGAGGCGGCCGGCGTCGAACACCAGCAGGTGCTCGGCCACGGTGACGTCGGGGCCGGCGTCGCGCCGGCAGTCGGCGACCTGGTGGGTGACCACCCGGAGGAGGGCACCGCCCAGGTCAGCGACGAGCACGTCCAGGTTGGGGGTCACGCCAGAGCGGCCGGGGCCGAAGTCCATGGCGGAAAGAACCTGGACGTTGGTGGGGGTGGTGTCGGGCATGTCGGCCTCCGGGGTCGGGGTTGAGGTGACAGCCATCACGTTACCGCGCTAACAGGTGACGTGCAAGTGCTACGTCGGGATTCTCTTGGCCGCGAGCCCCTTAGCGAAGTTGGCCGGCGGCAACGTCAGCTCGGGGATCAGGTAGGAGACCCCCCACACGAGGGCGTCCATGCGGTCGGGGGAGTCGGGGTCGAGCGGCGTCCAGAAACACATCTGCTCCTCCAGCTGGGGGAACACGCCAACGTGGTGAGCGCGGTGGCCCTCGGGCTTGCGCGAGTAGAGCATCGCCACGGGCTCGGCCCGGACTCGCTTCCCGCGGCTGGCCCGGACCTCCTCGACGGGGACGGTGTTGTCCTGGACGCCGATGATGTCGACCACGAGCTTGGCGCCGAAGTTGGTTTCGGCGACGACCACGTCAGCGTTCCAGGCGCGGAACGCCTGGATGACGACCTGGGACCACACCTCGGGGCGGTTCGGTACGGAGACGTCGTCGAGGACCCAGACGTGTTGGAGGCCTCGGGCGTCGCGGTCGGACTGGAGCCCCACCACCACGATGCCGCACTCATCACGGTTGTCGGAGCCCGACGGGTCGACCGCCACCACGATCCGCGACAGAGCGGGTAGCTGGTCGATGGTGCGCCGGCCCGACTGGATCTGGTCCTGGTCCCACAGGGCGCCCTCGACCGAGTCGATGACCTGCCCGTGGATCTCCTGGGCGGCCAGGCGGGTGCCCTCGTACTTCCCGAGGATCGACGTGAGGAACTGGAGCGGCAGGTTGGTGCGGTTGTCGAGCATCGACCCACGGGTGACGTGGGTGGTGCCGTGCTTGCCGGCCAGCAGGTCGCGGATGACGGGGACCGGTTTCGGGGTGGTGGTCACCACGCCCTGGGGGACCATGTCGAGGGGGCACTGGCCACGTAGGGCCAGCTCGGCGTTTGTGAACACCGTGTTTCCGACCGCGTCGACCTTGTGCTTGTAGGCGGCCAGCTCGTCCACCCACAGCGTGTGGAAGTTCCGGCCCCGGGGCCCCTCCGGTTCGATCGCGGTGTGGACCTCGAACACGGAGACGTGCTCGACGCCGTCCGGGCCGGTGATCCCCACCCGGGGCTCCAGCGTCGAGTCGGCGCCGATCCAGCGGTGGCCCCGGCGGCGGACGACCTCGCGTAGGCCGGACACGCCACCGATCTGGAGGGCCTTCACGTCATCGTTGTTCTGGCCGATGAGACCGACCAGGTGCGGGTGGCTGGCGGCGGCGAACTGCTCGCACCGGTCGATGACCCACTCGGCGCCGGTGCGGTTCTTTCCCCAGCCGCGGCCGGTGACGATCACCCACCAGGTCCACAGGCCGAGCGGGGCCATTTGCTCGGGGCGGCCGTGGAAGTGCCACGAGCGCCACAGAGCGTCTAGCTCGGCCTCGGTCTGGGCCCCGAGGATCTCGGTGAGCTGCTCGGGCGTGAGGTCGGCCAGTTCCTCGGCCATGCTCATGCCCACTACCTGGCCTCCCAGCGTTCGACGTCGGTGGCCGACAGGGGGCGGGGGAGGGCGGCCGTGATGCCGGGCACGAGGCGGAACCCGAGGGCGGTCAGGTGGGCCTCGACGACAGCCCGGACGTACTCGGACACCGAGGGGGTGCCGCTGGTGGCCACCACGTAGTCGAGGAGGCGACGCGTGTCCTCGCTGACACGGAAGGCCACCGGCGCCGTGGGGCGGTCATACCGCGGCGCCTGGGCCATCAGCAGTGCCGGCAGGGGCGGGGCCCGCCCGGGGGATTCTGGCGGAGGGCGGCGATGGTCTCGCGGTGCCGGCGCCGGTGGGTGGCCTGACGCGACCGGTACCAGCCCAGCGGCGGGAAGATCACCCAGAGGACGGCGCGCCAGCACGAGCCGGCCAGGCGGCGCACTACACGCGCCCCGTCAGCCACTCGGCGGGGAGATCGAGGGTGTCGGCCAGCTTGCCCACGAGCTGGGCCCGGACCGCTTCGAAGTCCTCGTCGGCCATCGGCTGGGGCTCCCACAGCGGGGTGACGTCCATCACCAGGTCCAGCTCGGGCTCGGGGCCCGGGCCGCCGTCGAGCGCGGCGAGCGCGTCGACGTCGGCCGGCGGCAGCAGCCACCCCACGATGCGTCGCAGCCGGTCACTGATCATGAGCGGAGACTACCGGCGACGGCCAGGCGCGGGTGGGTGTCGACGGTGGCCGCGGCCGTCCACCGTTCGGTCAGCAGATCGACGGCGGCCTGGCCGGCGGCGTCCATGTCGTCAAGGTTGCGCATCACGCACCCGACGATCTCCCCGGCGGTCACCTCGGGCCAGACCGGGCCGGCCCCGGAGAGCTGGAGGCGGCGGCCGGTGAGCTGCGCCACCAGGCGTTCGAACTGGTCGGGGGTCAGCGGGCCCATCTCCAGCTCCTCATCCACCCGGCCGTCACGAAGTAGGGCCTCGTCGAGGACGTCGCGCCGGTTGGTGGTCATGCCGATGACCAGCCCGTGCGGGGTAACCATGCCGTCCAGGGCGTTGAGGAGCCCGGCCAGGGTGATGCCCTCACGTTCGGAGTCGTCGCGGGTCTTCGCCGCGTGGACTACGTCGATGTCCTCCAGCAGCAACAGGGAGCGCTCGGGCACGTTGGCCAGGAGGTCGTTCAGGTTGGCGTCGGCGCCCAGGTCCGACAGCGACAGGGCGTAGACGTCGAGCCCGAAGTGGCCGGCGACGGCCCGGAGAGCGGAGGTCTTCCCGGTGCCGGGCGGGCCGTGGAGGAGGTAGCCGCGGTGCCACGGCACCCCGAGCAGGCCGTACTTGTCCTCCGATGCGAGGAAGCGGGCGAGGTCGGCGACGAGGCCGTCCAGGTGGCCGGCGGGGAGCACGACGGAGTCGAGGGAGCGGATGGGGAGCGGCCGGCGTGGGCCCCAGTGGCCCCAGCGGGAGGCGATCACCAGGCGGGGGACGCGCTTCCCGGAGACCAGGGAGTCGGCGATGCCCTGGAGGAACGCGACGACAGCGGCGCGGCCGTCGAGGGTGCGGGCCGTGAAGATCACCCGGTGAGGCGGGTACATGAACGACGCCCTGCCCTCCGGGTCGCGGCCCGGGCGCGAGGCGTAGGTGCTCTCGTCCTTCTCGATCTGGACAACGATCGTGTGCCCGTCCAGCTCGACCTCGTGGCGGCGGGCGCCGTCGTAGGCCAGGACCACCCGGCGGCGGATGGTCTCGGACTCGGCGTCGGCCACGGGGGCCGTGCCGTCGAGCTTGTGGGGCTCGTCGCCCCGGTAGGTGCGGGTCGTCGCGGTCAGGGCCCGCTGGGCCTCGTCGGGCAGCTTGGCCAGGAGCCACTCGTGGACGTGGTCGTAGACCTCGTCGCCCTCGTGCACCGTGACCGTGAACGTCCGGGCGCCCTGCCAGTTGCGGTACTGCTGCTGGGCCTGCTTGCCCAGGTGGTAGAGCGCGGTCGCGGTGGCGATGCGGCCGCCCCACTTGCCGACGGGTCGGCCGGCGGCCTGGGTAGCGGCGGCGGTGTGGTCGGGGACTTCGGTCGGGGGGCTCACGGGTCGGGGGTCTCCTCGGGCTCGTTGGCGGCGATGCGCTGGAGGTACTCCAGCTGCTGGGTGAGGTCGAGGACGGGCACCCCGACGTCGGCGCGGGCGTTGGCGATGTCGATCGCCGTGGCGCCCGAGCAGAACGAGCAGCCGTCAGGGGAGAACGAACAGGCCTCACACCCGAGGGGGTCGCTCACTTCTCACCGGCCTTCGCTCTGAGGCGCTCGACCTCGACGGCTGGCAGCACCACAGCCGGCGTCAGGGTGATGACGCCGGAGTCGGTCGCGGACACCAGGTAGTGGCGGATCGCTGGGTCCCCCATCTTCCCCAGGGCCAGACGGCGGCGCGAGTCCAGCTCGACGACGTCGTCGGCCATCAGAACGCCAACCGGAGGAGGGCGGCGCACGCGGCCACCACCAGGCACACGAACAGCGCCGTGGCCCCCGCCCCGCCCAGGACGATGATCGCCTTCGACGGGATGGGCAGCTCGGCCCAGGTCGGGCGCTTGCGGCCGGCGGGCAGCACCCGGGCGGCGCTGGGGTTGGGGTGGTTTGATCTGGCCGGCGGCGTTCTGGTGGATCTCGTTGGCGGCGAGGTAGCCGCACGGGTCGCTGTGGGAGTCGCCGTGCTGGCAGGGGCCGTGGGCGGGCCCCTTGAACGGGTGCTTATCCACAGCGGGTGGCCTCCTGGGTGAGGAGCTGGCCGTAGGCGGCGCGGCCGGCGGGGGTGAGGTGGACGCCGTCGGCGCCGATGTGCTCGGGGCGGGCGACGCTGGCCCAGTCGGAGACGTGCTCGCCGCGGCCGGCGGCGAACGCCGTCAGCCACTGGCGGAACCGGGTGATGCCGGCGGCGTAGGCCGGGTCGGTGCCGTAGTAGGCGGGCAGGATCCAGCACACGGTGGCGTCAGGGTGCGGGGTGTTGGCCAGGCGGGTGACCTGCTGGGCGTCGGTGGTGGTCCAGCCGTCGCCGATCAGGGCCGGGTCGGTGTGGTCGGCGGCGTCGTTCTGGCCGAGCACGATGACCACGGTTCGGGGGGAGCGGGCCGGGTCGGCCACGCGCTGGTCGAGGCCGGGCTGGGCGTCTTCGGCCTGCCACCCGAGCATGGAGTGGACGTCGTAGCCGGGGAGGTGGCCGTCGAGGAGGGCGGTCATGGTGAGGCTGTCGCCCACGATGGTGACCACGTTGGCCGGCGGCGGCGGGGAGTCGCAGGCGGTCGACCCGAGGGCGGTGGTGGCCACGGCCATCACGATGGAAGCGATCCGGCGCATCAGTCGACACCTCCGTCGACGCGGTCGGCGATGCCGCGGACCCAGTCGCCGAGCCCGTAGCGGGCACGCTGGTAGAGCGTCGGGCGGGGCCGGCGGGCAGAGACCAGGGCGTTGGCACAGGCGTGCAGCGCCCGCACCAGCTCGTCCTCGTCGTAGGTGCCGGGCAGCTGGTCGGCGGCCAGGCGCATGACGACGACGGGGTCGGTCATGTCGGGCGGCGGTGGCGCGGTCCAGGTGCCCATGCCGGTGACGGGGGGCGGGTCGGTGGTGGGGTCGTCAGGCATCGGGGGCTCCGTAGACCGAGGCGGCCGTGGGACCGAAGAGGCAGACCGCGACGCGCTGGCGGGCGACCTCCAGGCAGGAGTCGGCGGCGGCGCCCAGCTCGGCGCGCTGGTCGTCGGTGATCTGGCAGCCGTTGAGGGCGTCCACCACCATCGGGAGGATGCGGACCAGGGTGGCCTCCAGCTCGACCGGTGAGCCGGCGGGGACATCGGTCGGCCCCGGGTCGCGGACCGGGGGCATGGCGGCGTCCTGGCCGGGGAGCACGGCGTAGCTCGTGCGGTCCAGAGCGGCCGTGAACGGGCCACCCCAGGCCTGGAGGGCGTCGGCCGGGGGCTGGGTGGTCACGGTGATGCTGGGCACCATGCCGGGGATCACCAGCAGGTTGACGGCGGCGGTGTCTGCGGGGTCGAGCCCCAGCGCGGTGATGAGCGCCAGGTTGAGCTGCTCGACGTCGTAGCCGGCGTCGATGTGCTCGCGGTCGGCTGGGGTGGGCGTGGTGGACACGTGGTCTCCTGGGTCGGGGGTTGGAGGCCGGCCCGGCGCCGCCCCGGGGGGAACCGGTGCGGGGGCGCTCGGGCCAGCCGGCGGGTACGTTACCGCGGTACCGCGGTCAAGTCCAGTACTTCGCCCACGAGATCGTCGAGGTCGTAGGCGACGACGACCGCGGACCGGTGGTCGTCGACGGTGCGGCGCACGTCGGACCAGGTCGCCACCCAGCTGACGTCGGGGCCGGTGACCATGGCGTAGCCACGGTCGGGTGGCTCGACCTCGACGGCCAGGGCGGCGGCAGCGATCCACGGGAACGGGGTGGCGTTGCTACCCGAGGACGGGTAGGCGGCGGCCAGCTGGTAGGCGAGCGCGAGGCGGACGACCTCGGCCGGCGTCCACATACGTCGGTGGCCCGAGCCCTTCGAATCCCCGCGGCGGCGGGCGGCGTGGTCGAGCTGCCGATACGAGCAGCCGACAGCCTCGGCGGTCTGCGGTGTCGTCATCACGAGACGAACGTTACCGCGGTGCCTACCGGGGGTTACGGATGGTGACCATTACCGCCCTCGCCGTTGCCGGAGAGAGCGGCCGTGAGGCGGGCCGGGTCGGTCTCGGCGCGGGCAGCGCGGATCGCGTCGAGGTGCTGGGTGATCTTGTCGATCGCCGGGGTCGCGTCCACCACGATCGGGCCGCCGTCGGCGCCGGTGATCTCGACGCGGGTGGAGCCGAAGTCGGCCGGCCACCGGTGCGAGAGGAGCCACTGGACCATGCGCCCGTCGGGGGCCTCTTCGATGGTGCGGGTGACGCGCTCGACCTCGACCGGGTCGGCGACAGCCACCTTGTCGACCGTGGGGGTGACCGTCTTCACGGTCGTCTCGGTGCGGACCAGGCCGCCGGAGGCCAGGCCGTCGGCGATCCCGAGCAGCTTCATGCGGGCGCCGGTCTCGGCCTGGTCCATGCGCGCGGTCAGCACCATGCACAGCTTGACGTGGGCGGACATCTGCGAGCGGCGCTTGTTGCCCTCGGTGATCTCGTAGAGGCCACGGGAGCCCTCGGTGCGCCACCGGCGGAGCGTCTCGACCGACACGCCCACCCGAGCGGCGGCGTCGTGGAGGAACCCGCCCTGTCCCATCGTCTCGACGACGACGTCGATCACCGTCCGGGGCACCTGCTCGCCCTCGACCTCGTCGTAGCGGACGATCGCCTTGAGGTTGGTCGGTGGTGCTCCAGCACCTGGTCGTGCTCCCCCTAGCGGCATGAGCTGGAGGGTAGCCCCACCCCCGGGCGGATTCACGCTGCGTAGCAGTCGCAACGGAACACCGGGCCCCAGGGGTAGCGATGGGCTAGCAGGGGCCAACCTGCGTAGGGCACACGAACCGCTGCCGGGCTCACCGACTCCCACCGGAGTCCCGAAGGGGCTACAGCCTCCCCAACGGTTGACCCTCTGCTCGTGTGCCCTACGCAGGGCCCGGACCGAATCGCAACGGCCCGGACAGCCTGCGCGTGCTCTAGATGATCTTGCCGTCGCGGGGCTCGACCTGCCCGTTGTCCTTGCCCTTGTTGGCGTCCTTCTCCTGCCGGTCGTAGTGCCGGGCCCGCTGCGACTTGGGCAGGTTGCGCAGCGTCTCCTGGTCGATGTCGTTCTCTCCGCCGTTGCCGGCGCCGAACGCATTGCTGAAAATGCCCATCTACTTGCCTTTCTTGCCCTCTTCGCGGGCCTTGTGTCGATCGACAGCGTCGTTGATCTTGCCGAGCCAGCCGCGGGTGCGGTCGTCGTTGGCGGGGTTCTTCGCGCGGCCGCTCTCCAGGTAGCCGAGCCCCCTCGCCACGGTCTCGTCGTCCTGCGACTCCGTGGGCTCGTCACCGGCGGGCTTGAACACTCCGTGACCCATCTCAGGGCACCTTCCGGTCGAACTCTCCGGCCCGGACGCCGTCCAGGAAGGCATCCCACTCGTCGTAGGTGAAGCGCAGTACGGGCCCAGCGGGCTCCTTGCTGTCGCTCACCACCACGAGGTCGGGCTGGCCGGTCAGGTCGACCTCGACGCAGTTCTCCCGGGGCTCGCTGAACGTGCTCTTGCGCTTCATGGGCATCTCCTGGTGGGGGGTGGTTGGCGATCGGCACGCGGGGGACCTCCCCGTGTGGGCGACACCAGCGGTAGGGCCTCAACGGGCCGGAGACCAAAGCCCTGCCGGTCGTTTCCTGACGGCACCCGTAGCTGGTGTGGCCCACACGGGGCCCGGACGGCTAGCACTCCGCCCGGGCCCTGCGTGTGGCGGTCAGAGCTGCCGGCGGGCGGCGGCCAGCAGCTGCTCGGGATCGGTGTGGCCCATGGTGCGGAGACGGGCAGCGGCCAGCGGGCGGGACACCGGGGCGGCGCCGTCGATGCTGTAGGCGTAGCCGTCGCCGGCCCGGACGGTGGGCATGGTGTCGACGGTGGCGACGACGTCGGGGGCTGCGAGGAGCCAGGCGACAGCCTCGGGGGCGGTCAGGGTCTCGCGGAGCCATTCCCAGGTGGCGGGGTCGGCCAGCTCGGAGAGCGGTACGCCTGGCAGCTCGCGGGCCAGGTCGATCTCGGCCGCTTGGTACCAGTCGGCGATCCCGTCGCCGACTACGGCGGCGACGGGTCGGGCGATGGCGGCGAAGATGTCGTCGGTGGGTGTGGTCGGTGAGGCCATATGGAAAGAGTACCACGGTAACGCACCGCGGTCAAGCGCGGTAACGCTGCCGGGGTTCAGTAGCAGCGGTTGAGGACGCCGATCCAGGTCTCGCCGACCTGGCAGGAGCGGTACTCGTCGCGGTCGACCTGGACCCACTTATGGGGCAGCTCCGTGGCCCCGTTGACCCGCAGGTAGTAGAAGGAGATGTACTCGGGGCCGTTGGGGTCGTCGTAGCGGTTGACCAGGCGGTCGAGGACGATGCCGGCGGTCGGGGGGCGCTCGCCCGGGGGGATCGGGGAGCGGGGATCGGTGCAGGCGCCCAGGAGGAGGGCGGCGGCGAGAGCCACGATGGCGGTCAGGCGTGCGGTCATGGGGGTCATCGTAGGCCGGACCACAGCTCGGCCAGCTCGGCGTCGGCGGCCACTTCCAGCTCGGCGTCGGCCAGGTCAGCGTCGGCGGCGAAGGCGCGCATGGCGTGGCCGACGGCCGTAGCGGCACTGGCCACGGAGATCCCGAAGGCGTCGGCCAGGCGCTGGCAGTTGCGGCGGAACGTCCAGGAGCGCACCCAGGCGGCGGCCTCGCGGCGGCGGTAGGCCACGGCGTCGGCCAGGCGGACGTCGTCGAACACGGGCGGCGCCGGCAGCAGGTCGAGCGTCCTCACTGGCCGCGCCCCCGGTCCGTCTCGTTGGCCTCTGTCTCCTCCAGGTGCTGGGCGATGGCCAGCTCATGGCGGAGGTCGTCCTCACGCTCCCAGTGCTCCGCCTCGGCCTGGCCGGCGTCGTCGTAGTCGTCCCAGTCGCTCATCGGCCGACTCCAGCGAGCAGGCGGCGGATGGGCTGGCAGGTGGTGACGTCGAGGTGGTGGGTGGCCCGGGTCGCCGCGACGTACAGCAAGCGCAGCTCGGGCGGTGGGACGGGCTGGCCGTCGTAGTCCTGGAAGTCGGGCCCGAGCTGGACCGTGGCCCACTCGCGCCCCTTCGACTTGTGAGCGGTGGAGATCACGACGTCAGCGGCCTCCTCGGCCACCAGCCCGGTGAGCGCGTCGATCACGATCTGGGGGCCGTACTCGTCCAACATCTTGACCATCACCCGGAGGTCGGAGCCCCCGGGGTCGTCCTCGACGTACTCCTGGACCTCGCGCCAGTCATCGAAGCACGCCAGGTCACGGTGGCCTGACTTCTCGCCCGCCTGGAGCTTCACGGCAGCGTGGGCGAAATCGACGATGTCGTCGGTCCCACCCACCAGGTGGGGGTGCAGGCCCTGGGCCTGGAACCCGAGCAGCGCATTGACGGCGGCGCCGTTGGAACGGCACAGCACGGCGTCGGGGCGGGGGCAGCCCGAGCGGGTCAGGTGGACTCGGGTGTCGCGGCCCGGGTTGCCTTCCAGGCGGAGGGGAGCATCCAGCTCGTCGAGCAGGACGTTGGCGAGGTCGGCGAGCGCCGGCCCGAACCGCCACGACTGGGTCAGGTTGGTGCGGGGGAACGACTCGTTCACCCGGTCGAGGGCGTCGACGGCGCCGCGCCACTCGTAGATCTGCTGGGAGCCGTCGCCCACGTAGATGACCTGCTGGCCCTGGCCGGCGGCGTGGTCGAGGGCGTCGAGCATCACCGGGCTCGCGTCCTGGGCCTCGTCGAACAGGATGTAGTCGCCGGGGATGCCGTAGCGGCCGAGGTGCCAGAGCTTCACGTAGACGTCGTGGGTGAACCGGAGGCTGCCGGTGGGGCTCGTGAGGTCGGCCCAGGCGGCCTGGAGGGCGGGCAGCAGGTGCTGGGCGAGCTGCCGGTTGTTCACGAAGGTGCGGCGGCCGGCGGCGTCGCGGGGGTCGATGCCGTCGAGGTACGGGAAGTGCTGGGGCCCGGGCTCGGGGTCGGCGGAGTTGCAGAACACGCCGACGGCGCGCATGACGTGCGACGCCTGCTGGTTCGGCTGGATGATCTTGTTCCGGGGGGCGCCCTCGGGGGTGGGGATCTGGATGGACAGGGCGCCGTGGTTGAGGCCGAGGTGCTTCGCTGTCTGCCAGGGGGACACCCGGTTGTTGCCGGTGCGGGAGAGGAGGGCGCGGCCGTCGGGGTGGCCGTTGCGGATCGCCCGGTAGGCGAGCGAGTGGAGGGTGCGGCAGTCGACGCCGACGGGGAACGCCTGGCCGGCGTCGACCACGATCGCCTTGTTGAACGCCACGTAGGTGCCGTTCGTCCGGTTGCCGCGGGGGGTGCGGGCCATCATCGACAAGGTGGTCGTCTTGCCGGTGCCGGCGCCGGCCCGGATGACCATCGGGTCGGCGGTGCCGAAGAGGTCGAGGGCGGCCAGCTGCTCGGTGGTGGGCCGGTGAGTGGTGGGGGACACGTGGGGACTCCAGTCGGGGGAGGGGTTCAGGAACCGTCGCGGCCGCGGCGGGCCTTGAGGAGCGCCTGTCGGACCGACTCGGCGGTGACGCCGAGGTAGTCGGCGATGTCCTTGTTCGGGACACCGAGGCCGGCGAGCAGCAGGTAGAGCCTGATCCGGCGCTTGTTCTTCACGTCGACGGGCTTCATGTACTCGACGATGTCGAGGGTCTCGTCGAGCAGCAGGGTGACCACCGCTGTCTTCGCGGTGGCGTCGGTGGGGTCGGGGAGGAGCTGAGCCAGTTCCTCCTCGACCGTCGGGGGTGTCGTCTCCTCTTGGGTCGGGGCCGCCTCGGCCTCGGTCTGGGTGTCGCTCATGATCAGGCCTGGCCCTCGATGGGGGAGACGTTGTCGGGGACGTCGCCGTCGGGCCCGTCGTCGGCCGGGTCGTCGCTGTCCTCGGCCTCGTCGGTGTCGGCGTAGGGGAGACGGGTGACGCCCTTCGACTCCTCGACCTTGAGCAGCTGGGCCTCCAGGGCGGCGGCCACGACGGTGTGGTCGATGACGGCGGCGTTGTCGACGTGGAGGACGTGCACGCGCTGGACACCGTCGGTGTCCTTCACCGGCGGGAACCGCAGCTCGGCCACGGTGCACTCGACCGCGAGCACCACCGAGTCGCCCTTGTGCAGCTCCATGCCGTTGACGGTGAGCGCCTTGTTCAGGCCGCCCGACGCCCCGGGCATGGTGACGCCCGAGGACAACACCGGCGAACCTTCGAACGGTTGCAGCTCCATGGGGAACCTCTCTTTCGGGGTGGGGTTACCGCGCTACGTTAGCGCGCTTTGCGTTGGGATGCCGTGGCCACGACGCGGAAGGCGTCGAGCAGCTCCAGCAGATCGAACCCGTAGACCCGTGGCGCGTCCTTCGGGCGGTCGAGCCACTCCAGGATCTCGCCCCACGGATCCGAGGGGCACAGCACCCACGCCCGGGCGTTCGGGATCCCGGCGAAGTACGACAGCACGGCCTGCTGGTCAGGGCGCAGGCGCCCGCCGTCGGCCTTGACCTCGATGGCCAGGAGCCGCGGCGGGCGCAGCGCGAGGAGGTCGGGCTTGCCCTTGAGCGTCGAGCCGGTGCGCCACGAGCCGTCATCGGTGCGGAGCTGGTACGTGTGGTCCACGATGTAGCCGCGGGAGTGGAGGGCGGCCACGAGCTTGGACTGGAACGCCTTCTCCGGTGTCGGCCGGCGGCCCGCCACGGGTCAGTCCTCGGTGCCCTGGAGCCCGGCGAGCGGGGTGACGACCCCAGCCGACGGGAGAGAGGCGATGAGGTGGTCGGCGTCCACGGTCAGCATGAACTCGGGGCCGCCCGGGCCGCCCCCGACGGTGACGTAGATCCGGTGGCCGTCGACACGCCACGGCGGCGTCGACCTGCCGTCCTGGGTCCACGTCGCGGCGGCGGACTCGACAGCGGCCGTCAGGCTGGCCCATGCCTCGGCCAGCTCGACCGGGTCGGGGATGCGGCGGACCTCCTCGTCGGGCTTGAACGTGAAGCGCAGCCGGGTGCGCCGGTCGGAGCCGGGCGGGGTGCCGTAGACGTCGAGGGCGTCGAACAGGTGGCGGATCTCCCCGACGACCAGCGGGCCGTCGGTGGTGGTGATGGTCATACCGGGCCGGAGGTCGGCGGCGGGGATGCGGGTGTAGGTGGTGAGCATGGGTCCTCTCGTTGGTACAGAGACGGGGTAGCGGCAGCGCTGGGCGCCGTAGGCGGTCAGGGAGCCCTCGACGGCGTGCGCCCGGCGGCGCCACCCGAGGGTCTGGGTGCCGCTGTTGCACAGCCGGCGCGGGGGCAGCAGCTCGACGGCGCGCCCGCAGCCCGGGCAG
>DATHEV010000146.1:0-7100 GCA_035318405.1 Iamia sp. | reverse complement strand
CGACCACATCATCCCGTTGGCCCACGGCGAGCACATGGTGTCGCTGCTGCCCGATGCCGAGCTCCACGTGCTGCCCGGCGAGAGCCACCTCGGCGGACTCGGGGCGGGGGAGCACATCCTGACCACGCTGGTCGACCTCTGGGACGCCCGCTGATGCCGCGCTACGTCGTCGTCGGGGCCGGCGCCATCGGGGGCACGATCGGGGGGCGGCTGGCCCAGGCCGGCCACGACGTCGTGCTCGTCGCCCGCGGCGCGCACCTCGCCGCCCTCCAGGACACCGGTCTCGACCTGCGCACGCCGATGGGCGCGGCCGTGGTGTCGGTGCCCGCCGTCGGGTCGGTGGCCGAGGTCGGCTGGCGCCATGGCGACGTGGCCCTCCTGGCGGTCAAGGGCCAGCACACCGAGGGCCTGCTCGACGAGCTGGAGGCCGTCGCCCCACCCGACCTGCCCATCGTCTGCGCCCAGAACGGGGTGGCCAACGAGCCCCGGGCCCTGCGCCGCTTCGCCCACGTCCACGGGATGTGCGTGATGCTCCCCGCCGTCCACCTCGACCCCGGCGTGGTGGCGGCCTTCGGCGAGCCCGTGTCCGGGATCCTCCACCTGGGCCGCTTCCCGTCCGGCGCCGACGCCATCGACGAGGAGCTGGCCGAGGCGCTGAGCGGGGCCGGGTTCGTGAGCGCGCCCCGCGCCGACGTCATGCGGGTCAAGCACCGCAAGCTGCTGATGAACCTGGCCAACGCGGCCGTCGCCGTGGCCGGGCGGGAGGCGCGTCACTCCGACGTCGTGGTCCGGGCGGTGGCGGAGGGCGAGGCGGCCCTGGCCGCCGCCGGCATCGACGTGGCCAGCGCCGAAGAAGACCGGGCTCTGCGGGCCGAGGGCTTCACGGTCGGGACGGTCGAGGGCGTCGAGCGGGGCCTGGGCTCGACCTTCCAGAGCCTCCAGCGGGGGAGCGGGTCGGTCGAGGTCGACACGCTCAACGGCGAGATCGTCCTGCTGGGCCGGCTCCACGACGTGCCCACCCCGGTCAACGAGGCCCTCCGCCGCCTCGGCCACCGGGCCGCTCGCGAGCGCTGGCCCGCCGGCCGGATGTCGGTCGCCGACCTCGAGGCCGCCGTCCTCCCCACCTGACGCTCACCGCGACCGGCGGCTACGAATCGTGCTGAGAGCGAGATTTTGACCACGGGGGGTGGCGGAAGGAGGGCGATCGGACGTAGGGTGCGGCATGCGCAGCACGGGACCCGGTCGGATCGTGGCAGTGACAGCACTGCTGGTCGGGCTGGTCGGCGGGATCGCCGGGCTGTCCGCCACACCGGCGGGCGCTGCCGGGCTCGCCCTCCGGGCCACGACGCCCACCACCGGCCTCAAGCCGGGATCGACCGTCGGCGTCCGCATCAGCGGAGCCGCCGCCGGCCAGGTCGTCCGCTACGGCGTCTGCGCCGACTCGGTCCCGTGCGCCCCCGCCAGCTCGGTCCGCACCAACGCCTCGGGCGTCGCCACCGTGAGCATCAAGCTCACCGGTACGGCCACCTACGTCAGCGGCGGCAAGACGGGCGTGAAGGCCTGTCGGCCCGACCGCTGCTTCGTCGCCGCCCACCCCAACGGCCAGCCGAACGCCTTGAAGAAGCTGCCGCTGCGCTTCGTCGGCGAGCGGATCACGACCTCGATCAGCGGCGTCAACAACCTCGTCGACGGCCAGACCGTCTTCGTCACCGGGCGGGTCAAGGGCGCCGAGGGCCGCACGGTCCGCGCCGTCCAGACCAAGCCGGCCTGTGGCACCAGCTGCGTGGCCACCGTCGGCCAGGGCACGGTCGCCTCGAACGGCACCTTCTCCTTCACCGGGCCGGTCCGCCGCAGCCTCGCCGCCGGCACCGCCGGGAGCTGCTCGCCGGCGGCCGACCCCGACGTCCTCGGGCCGTGCCAGATCGAGGTCAGCGTGGTCGGCGACCCGAGCTTCGGCATCGCCTCGGCTCTCATCCGCTTCCTCGCCCCCGGTGTCACCGCCACCGTCACGCCCCGGTCCGATCTGGTCGACCGGCAGGTGGTCCAGGTGCGGGGCAGCCAGCCCGCCCTGGCCGGGCGTCTGGTCCGGATCCGCCAGGTCGCTTGCGACACCACCGACCCGTTCAACCCGATCTGCTCCGTCGGCCTGCGCATCGCCGTCCGGCTCGACGGCCAGGGTCGCCTGGCCACGCCGTTCACGGTGCGCCGCTTCGTCGGCACCGAGGACTGCGCCCGCAACCGCTACCCGGTGCCGGACTGCACGCTCGAGGTCACCGTGCTGAACGCTCAGGAGAACCCCGACACCCGGGTCGAGGTCACCAACACGCTCATCTTCTTCCGGCCCGTCTGACGTTCATCCCCAGGACAGGGTCTGGCCCCCGGGGCGTCACCGTGATCAGATGCCCGCCCATGCCCGTCGAGATCGAGCACGTCGTCGTCCACGGGTACCGGCGGGCCTTCCGCCGCTGCGGGTCGGGACCGGTGCTGCTGCTCCTCCACGGCATCGGCGACAGCTCCGAGGCCTGGGCGCCGCTGATGCCGGTGCTGGGCGAGCGCTTCACCGTGATCGCCCCCGACCTGCTGGGCCACGGAGCCTCGGACAAGCCCCGGGCCGACTACTCCGTCGCCGCCTACGCCAACGGCGTCCGCGACCTCCTCGACGTGCTGGGCATCGAGCGGGCCACCGTCGTGGGCCACTCGCTCGGCGGCGGCGTGGCCGCCCAGGCCTGCTACCAGTACCCGCACCGGTTCGAGCGGCTCGTCCTGGTGAGCACCGGCGGTGTGGCGCGCGAGGTGGCCCCCGCCCTCCGGCTGCTGTCGGCGCCCTACGCCGAGCTGACCCTGCCGGTCACCCGCCTGCCCGGCGCCCGGCTGGTCGCCCGCGGCCTGGCCGAGGTGGCCAAGCGCACCCCGCTCGCCCTGGGCCGCGATGCCGACGAGCTGCTGCGGGTCTTCGACGGCCTGCCCACGGGCCCGGCCCGGACGTCGTTCACCCGCACCCTGCGCTCGGTCGTGGACTGGCGCGGCCAGCTCGTCACCATGCTCGACCGCTGCTACCTGGCCGAGGACATGCCCACGCTCCTGGTGTGGGGCGAGCGCGACGGCATCATCCCCGTGGCCCACGGCCGTCTGGCCCACGAGGCCATGCCCGCCAGCCGCCTCGAGATCTTCGCCGGTGCCGGCCACTTCCCCCACCACGCCGAGCCCGAGCGCTTCGTCGCCCTGCTCACCGCCTTCATGGACGAGACGGCGCCGGCCCGCTTCGAGGCCGACCGCTGGGTCAGCCGGCTGCGGAACGGGCGCCCGACGGTCGTCGTCGCCGACGACCCGCCCGAGCCGGTCGACGAGGTCCAGCTGTCGGCCTAGGTCGGGTTAGCGGGCGGTTGGCGGAGGTCACCTACGCTGCCGCGCCGATGGGGGAAAGCACGGAGTCGCGCCGGCCGGGACGCCTGGTGCTGCACACCGACGGCGCGCTCGACGACCGCGTCGTGGCCAAGACGGCGTGGGTGCTGCTGCGCTTCGCCCCCGAGCGGGTGCGCGCCGTCGTCGATCCGGTCCACGCCGGCCGGCCGCTGGGCGAGGTCTGCCCCGGTCTCGATCTCGACGTCCCCGTCGTCGCCTCCGTCGCCGCCGGGGCCGAGCCCGGCGACACGCTGGTGATCGGCACCGCCCGCAACGGCGGCGCCCTGTCCGCCGGCCAGCGCGACGCCATCCTGTGGGCGTCGGCGCAGGGGATGGCGGTCCTCAACGGCACGCACGACGTGGTCGACGCGCCGGGCGTGGTGAACATGCGGGTCTTCCGGCCGGAGGATCGCCGTCTGGGCGAGGCCCGGCCCCGGGGCACGACGACCCGGATCCTCACCGTCGGCTCCACCGGGTCGGTCGGGAAGATGACGGTGACCGTGCTGCTGGCCCGGGCGCTCCAGGCCGCCGGGCACCGCGCCGACTGGCTGCCCACCGGCCAGACCGGCGTGATCCTCCGCGGCCTCGGCCACGTGCTCGACTCGGTGCCCCTCGACTTCGCCCCCGGCGTGCTGGAGCACGACCTGGCCGTGGTCGAGCGGGACGCCGACGTCGTCGTGGTCGAGGGTCAAGGGGCCCTGCTCCACCCCATGTGGGGCGCGGCCTCGTTCATCTTCACCAAGGTGGCCAAGCCCGACTGGCTCGTGGTGTGCGCCCGCATGGGGCCGACGCACCACCTGGGCTTCGACGTCCCCATCCCCGACGTGCTCGACGTCGTGGCCGCCCACCGGGCCCTGGCCACCGTGCTGGGCCAGACCTACGACGTGCTGGGCGTCGCCCTCGACTCGGCCGACGTCGACCGGGCCGCCTACGACGCCGAGCGGACCCGGATCGAGACCGCCCTCGGCGTCCCCTGCCTCGACCCCGTCCGCGACGGGGTCGACCCCTTCGTCGCCCGCCTGGCCCCGCCGACGCGCTAGACCGCAGGCGGGCGTCATCGGGTGGTGTCGCCGTCACGACGGATGGGCTGACCATGACCGACGACGCTGTGACCCTCGGTGCCCTCGCGGCCCGCCTCGACGCGGTGGAGGCCGAGAACCGCTCCCTGCGGACCGAGGTGGCCGCCCTGCGCGGGTCGCGACCGGGCGAGGGGCCTGGCGAGGGTCGCGACGCCGGCGCGCCGGGTGCCGCTCCGCCGCCCACCGTCGGCCGCCGGCAGGCGCTGCGCACCGGGCTGGCCGTCGCCGGCGCCGCGGCGGCCGCCGCGGTCGTCCTCGACGGGGCCCCGGCCGCCGCGACCAACGGTGAGGCCATCCTGATCGGGAACGCCACGCAGACGGGCACGAACCCGACGCGGCTCCAGGTCACCGGGGGTGGGAAGACCTACGGGTTCGCCGTCGTGGACAACACCCCGGCCGGCAGCGTCGGCATCTTCCAGCCGGCGGTGCTCGGCCTCGCCAAGGGCGCGTCCTTCTTCGCCGGCGTCCAGGGCGTCGGAGAGGAGGACGCCGTCGGCGTGTTCGGCGAGTCGGAGGACAACACCGGCGTCTACGGCAAGTCGGCCACCAGCCACGGCCTGTTCGCCGAGTCGGTCAGCTCGACCGGGGCCCGGATCAAGTCCCAGAACGGCGGCGCCCTCTTCCTGGAGGGCACCACCTTCCACCTCGCCCTCAACGGGGCCGGCAACGCGCCCACCACCGACGCCGTCACCCACGGACTCGGCGAGATCGTGCGCGACAGCGCCGGCCACCTCTGGCTGTGCACCGCGAGCGGCCTGCCCGGCACGTGGCGCAAGCTCGGCGGGCCGACCACTGCGGGACAGCTCCACGTGCTGCCGGCGCCGGTCCGCGTCTACGACTCACGGCCCGGCACCATGCCGGCCCAGGCGCCGAAGACGCCGCTGCCCGCCGGCAACGTGGCCCGCACCATCGACCTGAAGGTGAACACCAGCACCGTGCCCGCCGGCGCCACCGGCGCCCTGCTCACCGTGCTCCTGACCAACGCCAGCGTGGGGGCGGGCAACTTCACGGTCTGGGCCAACGACAAGCCCAAGCCGCAGGCCAACACCCTCGTGTGGGGCGGCGACGCCGGGCGCTTCACGACCCTGGCCGTGTCCAGCGTCGACGCCCAGGCGCGCGTCAAGGTCGACGCCAGCCTCCAGACCAACCTCGTCCTCGACGTGGTGGGCTACTACCGCTAGCTGGCCTTCTCGGAGCCGAGCCGCCAGGCGAGGCGACCCAGAGGGACGGTCGCCTTCTCTCCGAGGCCCTGCCGCGGAGATGTCCGGCGGTCCGGCGGCGATGTCACGACGCCTTCTTGGCCGCCTTCTTGGTGGCCTTGCGGGGCTTGGCCGCGGGCTTGGAGGCGGCCTCGCCGTCGTCGTCGGCGGAGGGGTGGCGCTTCCGGGCCTTCTTGGCCTCGGCGATGCTGGCCTCGAGGGCGGCCATGATGTCGACCACCTTGTCGTCCTCGGCCTCCTCCTCGGCCTCGACGATCTCGGTGGCGCCGCTGGCCCGCGCCTCGATCAGGTCGAGCACCTTCTCCCGGTACTCGTCGCGGTACTCGCCGGGCTCGAAGGGCTCGGTCAGCGAGTCGATGAGCGCCTCGGCGACCTTGCGCTCCTTGGCCGAGATGGTCACGTCGGCCACGGCGTCGAGGGCCTCGTGCTCGGCCGGGTCGTTGACCTCGTCCGGGTAGACCATCGTCGACAGCACCAGCCGGCCGTCGAGCGGGCGCAGGGCGCAGATGTGCTCCTTGGTGCGCATGACGAAGCGGGCGATGGCCACCTTGCCCGACTCCTCCATGGCCTCCAGGAGCAGGGCGTAGGGCTTCGGGGTCGACGGATCGGGGACCACGTTGTACGGCGAGTCGTACATGATCGGGTCGATCTCCGAGAGGTCGACGAACTGCTCGATCTCGATGGTCTTGGTGGCCCTGGCGTCGAGCGCCGAGAGATCGGAGTCGGTGAGCAGGACGTACTCGCCGTCGGCCTGCTCGTAGCCCTTGGCGATGTCGTCCCAGGACACCTCGGACCCGTCGGCGGCCGAGACCCGCTTCTGCTTCACCCGGGCCCCGGTGCGGGTGTCGACCTGGTGGAAGCGGACGGTCTTGCGGGAGACGGCCGAGTAGAGCTTCACGGGGATCGAGACGAGCCCGAAGCTGATGGCCCCTGACCAGGCGGTGGACGGCATCCGGCCATTCTCTCCCGTCAGCGGAGCAGATGCACCTATGCCGGACGCTGACCCAACCGTTCTGTCAATCCCCGTGCACCGTCACGGTGCACGGGGATTGACAGAACGCACTTCTCACAGCGGGGGTCACGCCCCGTGAGCGAGCCGTGACGGGGTGGCAACGACCCGGACCGCCGCCGGCAACGGGGCGTCCGTACCTTCGCCGCCATGGCCGCTCCGAACATCCCCGCCGCCAAGGCTGCCGGCCTGCCCGTCGACCTCGACCGCCTGGCGGACGAGGGTGACGGCTGGCTGACGCCCGAGGACCGCTACGCCCTCAAGACCTGGGGGGTCTGCACCCAGCTCCAGGACCACGTGTTCATGGTGCGGATCCGGATCCCCGGCGGTGTGCTCCCCACCGCCCAGGCGCGGGGGATCGCCCGGATCGTCGCCCGTCACGGGTCCGAC
>DATHEV010000145.1:0-2825 GCA_035318405.1 Iamia sp. | reverse complement strand
CGAAGGGCCCCAAGGCGATCTCCTTCTCGGAGAACCCGACCAAGCTCGGCTACCCCTCGATCCACGACCTCGACGGCTACTGGCACCCGGTCCTCCAGGCCGCCAACGACGCCAGGCTGCCGCTGTGCATCCACTTCGGCTCGTCGTCGTCGATGCCCACCACCTCGCCCGACGCCCCGCTGCTCGTGTGGGCGACGCTGGCGCCGGTGAACCTCATGTTCGCCCTCACCGACTGGCTCTTCGCCGGTCTGCTCCCGAAGTACCCGGACCTCAAGATCTGCCTCTCCGAGGGTGGGATCGGCTGGATCCCGTACATGCTCGAGCGCTCCGACTGGGAGGCCCGCGACATGCGCTGGGCCTCCAAGGGCAACTTCAAGTACGACATGGCCAAGGCCGGGTCGATCCCCGAGCTGCGCCCCGAGTACGCCCGCCAGTTCGACGAGCCGCCGAGCGAGCTGTTCAAGAAGCACGTGTACGGCTGCTTCATCGACGACGCCTTCGGCTCCCGGCACATCGAGGAGGTCGGCGTCGACAACGTGATGATCGAGACCGACTTCCCCCACGGCGACACGACGTTCCCGAACTCGATCGCCAACGCCCACGAGCGGCTCGCCGGCAAGAGCGACGAGCTGAAGCTCAAGGTCATGCAGGACAACGCCATCCGCGTCTTCGACTTCGAGCCGGCGCCGATCCCCACGACCACCGGGAGCCGCTGACCAGCGGTTGGAGCACCACACAGCGGGGATCCCATCGATCGTTGTAACCAAACGATCAGTTGCCTACGCTCACCCGGTGGTCGACGACGAGCGCTTCAGCACGGATCCGAGACCGGCCGGGGTCGACGATGAGGGGACCTGGCGGGTGCCCGGGCGCCGGTGCCCGGCCTGCGGCTACCGCAGCGCCCACCAGCGCCCGCGGTGCCCCCGGTGCGCCGGCCCGCTGGAGGCCACGGCGTTCGGACCGGCCGGCACCGTGTGGTCCTCGACGGTCGTGCGGGTGCCGGTCCCGGGCCGGACGCCGCCCTACGTGCTCGCCTACGTCGACCTCGACGAGGGGCCGCGGGTCCTCGCCCACGTCGCGGGGGCCGGCGCCACGGCGCCCCCGATCGGGTCGACCGTCCACGTCAGCGGCGTCGGCGCCCACGGCGACCTCGAGGTGGAGCCCGCATGAACGACCGGACCGTGTGCGTCTACGGCGTGGGGTCGTCGCACTTCGGGAAGCAGCCCGACACCTCGCCCTCGGAGCTGGCCTGGACGGCGGTGGCCGAGGCGCTGGGCGACGCCGGCGTCGACTCGGTCGATGCCGTGTACGTGGGCACCGTGTTCGGCGCCCCCGGGGTCGCTCAGCGGGCGCTGCACGCCCTCGGGATCGTCGAGGTCCCGATCCTCACGCTGGAGAACGCCTGCGCCAGCGGCACCACCGCCTACCACGAGGCCTTCACCGCCGTCGGGCTCGGCCGCTACGAGCGGGTGCTCGTCCTGGGCGTCGAGAAGATGACGGCGGCCTTCGACGGGGCCATCCACCCCGAGGACACCGACGCCGAGGGCCGCTCCGGCCTGGCCCTCCCGGCGCTGTACGCCATGAGCGCGGCCCGGTACGTGCACGAGCACGGCCTGACCCCGGAGCAGCTGGCCCTGGTCTCGGTGAAGAACCACCGCCACGCCCTGGGGAACCCGCGGGCCCAGTACCGCGGCGACCACACCGTCGAGGAGGTGCTGGCGTCGCGCCTGATCGCCGATCCCCTGACGCTCCTCCAGTGCTGCCCCATCGCCGACGGTGCCGCGGCCGCCGTGCTCGGGCCCGATCGGGGCGAGCCACGCGACATCCGCATCCGCTCGTCGGTGCTGCGCTCCGGCGCCCTCTGGGACGAGACCAGCCCCCACGTCTGGGGCTTCGACCTCGTCGCCGCCACCGCCCGGGACGCCTTCGACCAGTCCGGCGTGGGCGTCTCCGACGCCGACCTGTTCGAGGTCCACGACGCCTTCACGATCGGCGAGATCGTGACGACCGAGGCGCTCGGGCTGGCCGAACCGGGTGGCGGCGGCCGGCTGGTCGAGTCGGGGCACACCACGATCGGCGGCCCGCAGCCGGTCAACCCGTCCGGGGGGCTGCTCTCCCGGGGCCACCCCCTCGGCTGCACGGGCGTGGCCCAGGTGGCCGAGGTGGTCTGGCAGCTGCGGGGCGAGGCGGACGCCCGTCAGGTCGGCAACGCCCGGATCGGCGTGGTCGAGACGATGGGCGGCGGTGTCGCCGGCATCGACGGCAACGCGTGCGTGGTGAGCGTCCTCGAACGCCCCCACGCGGGGCCGGGGGCCCGATGACCGTGGACGACGACATCCTCTCGGCGGCCCGGGTCGTCGACCCGTACCCGTACTTCCACGAGCTGCTCGAGCACGACCCGGTGCGCTGGAACGAGCGCTACAAGGCGTGGGTGGTGACCCGGTACGCGGACGTGTCCGCCCTGTTCCGCGACCCCCGGATCTCGTCGGACCGCATCTCGACGTTCCTCGCCACGCTGGGCGAGGAGGAGACCGAACGGCTGGACCCGGTCTTCAGCGTGCTGTCGCGGTGGATGGTGTTCACCGACCCACCGGACCACACGAGGCTCCGCCGGCTCGTCTTCAAGGCCTTCACGGTGCGATCGGTGGAGAAGATGCGCGACGACGTGCAGCAGGTCGTCGACGAGCTGCTCGACGACCTCGCCGGCCAGGGTGAGCTCGACCTCATCGAGGCCTTCGCCTTCCCCCTCCCGGCCATCGTCATCGCCAAGATGCTCGGCGTCCCCCCGGAGGACCGCCACCTGTTCAAGACCTGGTCCGACGACC
>DATHEV010000144.1:0-5123 GCA_035318405.1 Iamia sp. | reverse complement strand
AGAGACCGACCGTCTTCCTCCACACGGGCGGCGCGCCCGGCTTGTTCGCCTACACCGAGGCCTTCTCGTAGGACCTGCCTTCGGCTCACGCCGTGAGGTGCTCACACGGCTTGCCTCGGCCTTCGTGCTCACGCCGGCGTTGGGCCCGACGCCCACGGACGAACCGGCAATGGCCCCGTCGGCCTGGCGGCCGAGATCTTCACCGGTTCGCCGTCGGGGCTGCGTCGTCCGAGCGGCAGCTGGCACCCCGACCGGCTCCCATCTTCTGGACGCCCACCTGCTCGGACCTCCATGTCCTCGTCGGAACACGGGGGCGCGTCCCGCAGTGGCGCTCTGCCGGGGTGCTCGCCAGACGGGTGACCGGCACGTCTCGTCGCCAGTGCGTCGGTGGCCGGCCACCAGTTCGGCCTCACGGGGGTGACGCCGGACGGAGGCCACACCCGCGCTCGCGGTCGAACGCGTCGGCTCCGGCTACCCGATCGAGGCGAGGACCTCCGGCAGGCGTTCGCGCACGGCGGAGCCCCAGCCGGCGCCCATGCCCTCGACCGCGCCGCGCTGATCGGGGGTGAACCCGGCGTGCTCGAGGAACAGACGGGTGCCCGTGCCCTCGGGGACGAGGCGCCAGGTCACCGTCGTGGCCAGCGGGTCGTTGGCCCACGAGATGACCAGCCGCTCGGCCTCGACCACCTCCAGCACCTCGCACTGCGTCGTGCCCCACTCGCCCATGTCGATGGCGAAGCGGTGGCCGACCATCGGCTCGAAGTCCGGCCCCATCGACATCCAGCGGGCCTGGAGATCGGGCTCGACCAACGCTCGCCACACCCGCGCCGGCGGGTGGGCGAGGAACTGGTCGACCTCGATGGTCAGGGTCTCGGTGTCGGACGTGTCGGTCACGGGGTCTCCTGGGGGTCGTCGGGGAAGGTGTCGTCGAGCACCTGTTGCAGGTCTCGCAGACGGCCGCGCCAGAACCGCTCGTAGGGGCTGAGCCAGTCGTGGACGTCGGCCAGCGGCGCCGGGTCGAGGCGGTAGTGGCGCTCACGCCCGTGCTTGGCCTCGCTCACCAGACCGGCGTCGCGCAGCACCTTCAGGTGCTCCGAGATGCTGGGCCGGCTCATGGCGAAGTGGCCGGCCAGCTCGTGCACGGGACGGGAACCTTCGGCCAGCAGGTCGAGGATCCGACGCCGCGTGCTCGACGCCAACGCCCGATACACGAGGTCATCGTCAGCGATGGAGGGCCGCGGCACGCCGAGGACAATAGGTAGGAAACTACCTACGGGTCAACCGACGACCTTGCTCAGGGTCTGGCCGAGGAGCTCGACGCGGCCCTCGATGTGGCCGTTGGCGGGGGCGGAGACGGTGAAGCCGTCGATGCCGGTGGCCATCAGGTCGGAGAAGCGCTCGCCGATCTCGTCGGGGCTGCCGTGGGGGACCATGCCGCGCACGCCGGCCCGCTCCTCGTCCGACATCGACGCCACGTCGAGGCCGCGCGAGCTGAGGAACACGTCCAGGTCGGCCACGGCGGCGTCGTGGGTCTCGGCGACGCAGGCCAGGGCCTGGTAGCTGACCGTGATCTCGGAGCGATCGCGGCCGAGCGCCTCGCAGTGCCCGGCGAGGGCCTCGAGCTTGGCCGGGATCTCGTCGGCGCCACAGATGAGGTTGGACTCGTCGGCGTACTGAGCGACGAGACGCAGGGTCTTCTTCACGCCACCGCCGCCGATCATGATCGGGATCTTCGAGAGCGGGGCGGGCGAGTTGATGGCCTCGCTGACCTGGTACCACTTGCCGTCGAGGCTGGGCTTCTCGCCCTTGAGCATCCCGGTGATGATCTGGAGCGACTCCTCCAGCTTCTCGAACCGCTCGGTGAAGGTGAGGAACTCGAACCCGAGCGAGTCGTGCTCGAGCTCGAACCAGCCGGCGCCGATGCCGAGCTGGCCCCGGCCGCCGGAGACCACGTCGAGGGTGGTGACCTCCTTGGCCAGCAGCGTCGGGGCCCGGTAGGTGTTCCCGGTGACGAGGGCCGACAGCCGCACGGTCGAGGTGTGCTGGGCCAGCGCCGAGAGGAGCGTGTAGCACTCGAGCATCTCGAGCTCGGGCGGGCCCAGCATGGGCAGCTGGTAGAAGTGATCCATCACCAGCACGGTGTCGAAGCCCGACGTGTCGGCTTCCCGGGCCTGGCGGGCCACGGTGGCGAACAGGTCGGCGGGGCCGACGTCGGGATAGGTGAAGTTGGGCATCTGATAGCCGAGGCGCGTCACGCTCTCGACGCTACGACCCCTGTGCCGTCCTTCACACCGTCGACCGCACTCCAACAGCGCGCTCCACCTCCCGGTCGTCCGTCACTGGTCACCGGCGGGGCGTGGTCACCGGCGGGGCGTGAGCCACTGGACGAGGTCGTCGGCGACGGCAGGGTGGTGGACGAGACGGAGGTGGCCGACACCGGGGTGGTGGCGGGTCACGACGTTGGGGGCCGAGCGGGCGGCGCGGGCCGGGGCAGTGGCGCTGCGGGGGTGGACCAGGCCGTCGCCCACCAGCCAGGTGAGCGGGTGCCGACGGCGGGTCCCGAGCGACGCGGCCACGAAGGCGTGCTGAGCGTGCGGGAGCAGCGCTGCGAGTGTGACGATCTCGGCCTCCGCCGCCGTCTCGGCGTCGGCGACCGCGGTCTCGGCGACCGCGGTCTCGGCGATCGGGTCGAGGGCAGAGGGGCGCCAGCCTCGGGTGAGGTCGCGGATGCCGGGGCTGCGGAGGTCGAGGAAGGTGGCCAGACCCCGCGTCTCGGGGAGGCGGGCGGCGGCGGTCGAGAGCGTGTGGGCGCCGCGGGCCAGCCACGAGCCGGCGTGGGGCGTGCCCAGGCTGACGACGTGGCTCACGAGCTCGGTCCAGGGGGCGTCGCCGGCCAGTGCGTGGTGGCACGCGGCGGCGGCGACCAGCCCGCCCATGGAGTGGCCGATGAGGGCGACCTCGCGCACGGGGACGGGCCAGGCGGCGACGAGGTCGCCGACGAGATCGGCCAGCTCGGCGCCGCTGCGGTCGACCGGGAGGCCCGTGTTGTACCCGACCTCCAGGGGCGTCCACCCCACGTCGCAGAGACGCTCGGCGTAGGTCGGGACGTGCTCGCCGGCATCGTCCTCGGACCACCACCCCCACGCCGCCGTGGTCTCGGCCAGGCCGTGGACGAGGACCACGAGGCGGTCGGTCGGGTCGTCGAGGGCGGCTCCGAGCACGGCCGGGTCGGCCGGGAGTGGGCGTCCGTGCTGGGTGCAGGCCCATCGCACGACGAGGTCGTCGGTGCGGCCGTCCATCCAGTCGCCCAGCAGGCCGCTGCCGAAGGCGAGGGCCTGGGCGCCGAGCGGGTGGGCACTGATCGGGCGGCGGTCGCGGCCCCGCGCCGGGATGGCGAGAGCGGCTCCGGCGGCGGCTCCGGCCAGACGGCCCCCGCCCCGCACGGTGCCGTAGGCGACCCCGGCCACGGCGTCGTGGACGATCCGCACCGGCGCGCCGACGGGCCCGAGGACGCCGAACACCCGACCGGCCAGGCCCCGGTGCGTCTCCTGGATCGGGCCCGTGAGCGTGTCGACGAGCGCCCCGGCCAGCCGGGCCGCCCCGGCGATCTCGTCGACGATGGGCGCGGTGGGCTCCGGGACGGGCACGACGGCGGTGGTCACGGCCCCGAGCCTGCCCCACGACCTGAGGCCGAACCGCGCCGAGGATCAGTGTGGCGAACTGATGTTCGATCGTGGTCGGACCGGGGTACAGCGATGGCGACGGAGAGTCGTGCGATCCGCCATCGCTCACGATCCGTGACCAACTACTCAGCGTCACCGCCTTGCCAAACCCACCACGGAGGGTGGTAGAGTCTCGGATGTCGCCGGGACCCCAAGACCCGGCGCCGACGATCGGGGAGACCGAAGTGAACAGCATCCACCGCAACCGACCCGGGCGGGCTCGGGCCGCTGCCACCACCGCCGTGCTGGCCGTGGTCACCACCCTCGGCGCTCTCGTCGTGGCCACCGCCCCCGCCGGCGGCGTGGCCCCCGTGGCCGCCCCGCACGCCACGCAGGTCAACGCCCTGCCGAACGCGGCGACGCCCCACGCGACCAACGGCAGCGTCCGCACCGTCGCGGTCGTGGGCGACACCGTGTTCATGGGGGGCGACTTCACCGCGGCCGCCAACCCCAACGGCACCCCGGTCGCCCGCAGCTGGATCCTCGCCTTCGACAAGGCCACCGGCGTGATCCGCACCGGCTGGGCCCCGCAGCTCGACGCCATGGTCCACTCGATCGTCCCCGCCGCCGACGGCCAGTCGATCTACGTCGGCGGCGCCTTCAAGACCGTCAACGGCGCCAAGCAGTCGAAGATCGCCCGCCTGCGGGTCACCGACGGCAGCGTGATGGCGTTCAACCCGTTCCCGAACGCCACGGTCACCACCCTGGCCCTCGTCGGCGACCGGCTCTGGATGGGCGGCGTGTTCACGACCGTCGGCACCCAGACCAACCGGCGCGTCGCCGCCGTCGACGCCCAGACGGGTGCCGTCGACAACCGCATGAACATCCCCATCACCGGCACCCACCACGGGGTCGGCGACGGCAAGATCTGGCGCCTCGAGCCCTCGCCCGACGGCCGCCACATCCTCATCGGCGGCAGCTTCTCGTCCGTGGGCGGGCAGCCCCGGGGCCAGATCGCCAAGCTCGACATCGCCGTCGACGGCACCCCGTCGCTCTCGTCCTGGTCCACCACCCGCTTCGCCCCGACCTGCGCGAGCGGGGTGGTCGACTCGCTGCGGGACATCTCCTACAGCCCCGACGGCTCCTACTTCGTCGTCGGCACCTCGGGCGGCCTGCCCGGCTCCAACGACACCCTGTGCGACGGCACGTCCCGGTTCGAGGAGACCAGCACGGCCAACTCGCAGCCGACGTGGTTCAACCCGACCGGTGGCGACTCCGTCTACTCGGTCGAGGTCAGCGGCGCCGCCGTCTACGTGGGGGGCCACTTCCGCTGGTCCAACAACGTCAACGGCCGTGACTCCAAGCAGCCGGGCGCCGTCGACCGCGAGGGCATCCAGGCCCTCGACCCGGCCAACGGCATGCCGCTGAGCTGGAACCCGGGCCGCGACCGCGGCCAGGCCG
>DATHEV010000143.1:0-11685 GCA_035318405.1 Iamia sp. | reverse complement strand
CGTCAGAGAGCCCGTCACATTTTGTTCGCTCGCTACGCTCGCTCACCAAGAGGGAGGGTACCGGCCGGTACTGTCCAGCCCCATGACCGTCCTGGCCGCGTCGCACGTGGTGACGCCCATGGGAGTGCTCAGCCCCGGACTCGTCGAGGTCTCCGGCGGCCGCATCACGTCGGTCGTGCCGACCACGGGGCCGGTGCCGGATCGCATCCTGGCGCCGGGGTTCGTCGACCTCCAGGTGAACGGCGTGGAGGACGTCGACGTGGCCGCGGCGGCGACGCCCGCCGACTGGGACCGGCTCGACGCCCTGCTCGCCGCCCAGGGCACCACCACCTGGCTCCCGACCCTGGTCACGGCGCCGTTGGCGGCCTACGAGGCCCGGCTCGATCGCATCGCGGCGGCCGCCGACCGCCCCGATCCCCGGCCCCGCATCGCCGGTGCCCACCTCGAGGGGCCCTTCCTCGGCGGGGCCCACGGCGCCCACCCCGGGGCGCTGGTCCGGGAGCCCGACCTCGACTGGCTGGCCGCCCTCCCCCGCATCGTCCGGCTGGTGACGCTCGGGGCCGAGGTGGTCGGGGCCGACCAGGCCATCGGCGGGCTGGCCGCCCGCCGCACGGTGGTGGCCATCGGCCACTCCTCGGCCACCTTGGCGCAGGCCCATGCGGCCGTCGACGCCGGCGCCCGGCTCGTCACCCACGGCTTCAACGCCATGTCGCCGCTCCACCACCGCGAGCCGGGGATGGTCGGCGCCTTCCTCACCGACGATCGGGTGACGGTGTCGCTCATCGCCGACGGGGTCCACGTCCACCCCACCGCCCTCGACGTGGCCTTCCGCTGCAAGCCCGACGGCCGGGTCGTCCTCGTCACCGATGCCGTGGCCTGGCGCGCCGGCCGGGTCGGCTCGATCGGGCTGACCCACGACGGCTCCGCCCCCCGCCTGCCCGACGGCACCCTCGCCGGCTCGTCGCTCACCATGGACGCCGCCGTGGGCTTCGTGGTCCAGCGGGCGGGCGTGTCGCTCGAGCGGGCGGTGCGGGCGGCGTCCACCACCCCGGCGGCGCTGCTCGGCCTCGCCGATCGGGGGGCCCTCGCCTCCGGCCGCCACGCCGACATCGTCGCCCTCGACCCCACGTCCCTCCGCGCCACCGCCACCTGGGTCGCCGGCCACCAGATCCACGGCTGATCCGGGGGGGCAGAGCAAGTCGCGTTCTGCACGTGGGAGGCAACGGGCGCCGTGGTCCTCTGGGCGGTCCACACCCAAAGGAGCGCGAGATGCGCACAACTCCCCTCACCAAGGCGGCCGTGGCCATCACGGTCGTGCTCGGGCTGCTGATGGCCGGAGCGGTGCCGGCGTCGGCCGACACCGCAGGGCTCGAGCTCGACAGCGGCTCACTGACCATCGCTGGCAACACGTACCAGGTGGGCGATGGCCCGCCGAGCCCGCCACCGTGTGAGATCCCCGAGGACACCGTCGCCGGCACGGCCAACGCCAACGGCACCTGGTCGATCACCGGCGGCTGGAAGGCCATGCTCCAGCTCGGCTCCCCACCGGTGGGGACGTGGTACCAGTTCGACTACTCGATCCTGGTCGGGGCCGGGACCTGGGTGCAGACCTCCGCCGGGCCTCCCGCCCTCAGCACGCTCGTCAGCACCGGACCGACCCACGTCATCCTTCAGGCGCGGGTCTACGCGCTCGACGAGGGCTGTGAGAAGGACGACCTCAGGTGCATCGCCAACATGCGGGTGAGCTTCACCGGCCAGGCCACCACCGCCAGCCCCCTGCCGACGCTCACCACCGGCGACACCCTCGTCCTCAGCGGCGCGACGGTCGGAAACGTGGTGACGTCCAGCTGCTCGGCCCCGTTCAGCTCCCTGAACGGGCAGCCGGCGACGGTGAACGGTCTCACGTTCAGCGTGGAGTGATCCCGTTCCGGTGGGGGAGCGTCCGCTCCCCCACCCCGTACGGTGGGGCGTCATGGACATCGTCGCCGCTGTGTTCATCGAGGAGATGGAGATGCGCCAGGCCCCCGGGCCCTCGGCGCGGATCGACCTGACCGGGGTCCACTTCTCGCTGGCCGCTCCCTCTCCCGTCCCGGTGACGATCGAGCCCCACCTGCTCGTCCTGGTGCGCTGCCGGCCCGACGAGCCCGGCCAGGGCGCCCTCGAGGTGGTGTACAAGCGGGACGACGAGCAGATCGCCCGCAACGTCCAGCCCCTCCAGGTCGAGCCGGGCAAGTTCAACTACCGGTTGGTCCGGGCCCAGCTCGAGTTCACCGACTACGGCGTGGTCGAGGCCCACTGCCGCCTCGACGGCGGCACCACCACGATCGTGCCGCTCACCCTCCTGCCCCCGGTGGGATGACGGCCTTCGCCGCCGCCCTCTCCGAGCACCCGTCGCCCCCCGAGGCCGTGGGCGAGGTCGTCGGCGCCGTCCTCGACCGGATCGGGCCGGCGCCCGACCTGGCGATGCTGTTCCTCTCCCCCGCCCTGGCCGGCGCGGCCGACGACATCGCCGCCACCGTGCAGGCCACGTTGCAGCCCGGCTGCCTGGTCGGTGCGGCGGCCAGCACCGTGGTCGGCGGTGAGCACGAGGTCGAGCACGGACCGGCCATCGCCCTGTGGGCCGGGCGCACCGGCCCCGTCCTGCCGGTGCGGATCACGGCCGAGCCGGCCGACGGCGGCGTCCGCGTCCTCGGCGTCCCGCAGGCGGCGGGTGAGGGCGGGCCCCGCACCATGGTCCTGGTGGCCGACCCGTTCAGCCTCCCGCTCGACGCCCTGCTGGCCACCATGGCCGACGACCTCCCCGATCTCACCGTCACCGGCGGACTGGCGTCGGCCGCCCGGGGGCCGGGCGGCAACCGGCTCATCCTCGACGGCGCCGTCCACCGCGACGGTGCCGTCGGCGTCCTGCTGCCACCGGGCGCCACCGTGATGCCGGTCGTCTCGCAGGGCTGCCGCCCGGTGGGCGAGCCCATGATCGTCACCGAGGTCGACGGCCAGCTGCTGCTGGGGCTCGCCGGCCAGCCCGCCCTCGACCGGCTGCTGGCCTCGGCCGCGTCGCTGGGCGACGGCGACCGCTCCATCTTCGAGCTCGGGCCCCAGATCGGCGTGGTGGTCGACGAGACCCTGCCCACGTTCCGCACCGGCGACTTCCTCATCCGCAACGTCACCGGCGTCGACCCCGACCGTCGGGCGGTGGCGATCGGCGCCCAGGTCGAGGTGGGCACCACGGTCCAGTTCCACGTGCGCGACGCCGACAGCGCCGACGAGGAGCTCCGGGACCTGATGGCCGCCGTGGCCCCGGCCCCGGACGGGCGCGACCGGGGCGCCCTGCTGTTCACCTGCAACGGCCGGGGCTCGCCCTTCTTCGGCCAGCCCGACCACGATGCCGAGGTCGTCTCCGCCGTCGTCGGCCCGGCCCTGGCCGGCATGGCCTGCGCCGGCGAGATCGGTCCCATCGGCGGCCGCAACCGCCTCCACGGCTACACCGCGTCCGTCGTCATCCTCGACGCCGGCTGAGCCGCCCGCCCTCGAAGCAGGCGGTCGAGCCGGCCCCGGTTGGCCCGCTGGACGACGATGAACGGGACGTTGCCCATCACGATGGCCGCGGCCAGGCCGACGGCGAGCGCCGGACTGCACCACAGCGCCGGGATCGGCGCCGTGGCCGCCGAGAGCCAGTGGACCCGCTCGGCCCGGATCGTCTCGGCGCGGAAGCGGGCCAGGTCCGCCGAGCGGCGGGAGCGCAGGTGGGTCTTGGCGAAGCCCCCGAAGAGGGCCCCGGCCTCGGGGAGGTGGTCCTTCCAGCGCAGCACGGCGGTGTGGCGCACCCACCACCGGCCCTCGTCCTCCCCGCGCCGCAGCCGCGTCAGCGGGCCCGGGCGGGTCACCCGCTCGACCGACCAGCCCGTCGCCCACCAGCCGAACCCGAGGGAGCACGTCCCCCACACGGCGGCCGCCAGCCACAGGTCGATCATCACGGGCACGACGACGGTTCGTCGCCGGCGGCCCGTCGGACGGGTCCTACCAGCCGGCCCAGCCGCTGGGGTCGTGGCGGCCGATGAAGAGCCACTCGAACAGCCCGTGGCCGACGTGGTCGCCGCAGGTGAACCGGCTGACGCTCTCCTGGATGCCGAACATGGTGGACATGACCTCGGGGTCGGTGAGGTCGTAGCGGACGCCCTGGACCACCAGGTCGCCCTGCCACATGCCGTGACGCCAGTCCGCGTCGCCGCCGTAGCCGGTGCCCTTGCCCAGCCAGACCGGCAGCAGCACCTCGACGTCGATGTCGAGCGGCTGGCCCTCGTCGGTGAGGTGCCAGGTGGCCCCGACCGCCTCCCGGGTGCCCTCCTTGAAGCGCACGTCGATGGTCGGGATGCCGAGATCGTCGATGCGACCGTCGGGCCAGGCCCGCACGGCCTGCCGCATGACCGGCGTGCCGTCGGGCTGGTCCTGGTAGATGCAGAGGATCGAGAAGTCGTCGAACTGCATGGGGCAGTAGATCCAGTAGAAGCCCCCCAGGGGACGGGCGGCCTGGATGCCGGGCGGCTCGGGCTCGCCGACGGGGCGGATCCCCCACGAGCGATCCCGGCTCCCCCACCAGCGGTCGGGGGTGACCTCGTGACGGGTGCCGTCGACGTCGACCCAGCCCTCCCAGCGGCCGGTCTGGGCGTAGCGCATCGAGTCGAACGTCTGGCGCTCGTTGAGCCGCATGATGTGGCCCGGCTCCTCGTGGGCGGGGATGGCCCCGGTCCACGTCATGTCGCAGGCCAGGCCGTGCTCGTTCTCGTCGCAGAGGACGCGGATGACCTGGAGCGGCTCGACGACCTCGATCCGCAGCGGCCCGCAGGTGGTGTCCATGCGGTCACCGGTGAGGGCCCGCGACGCCCGTACGACCCGGTGCTCGGCGGCATCGGCCACCAGCAGGAAGCCGTCCTGGACGCCGAGGTTGGCGTACTGGCCCATGCCGAAGACGAGGAACAGCTCGTCGGTGCTCCCGTGGGCGTTGAAGTACGAGCGGTCGTAGAAGTTCCGATCGCTCGTCGCCACGTGCCGCATCGAGATCGGCGCCTGGTGGATCGGATACTCATCGAGGGGAGACAGCGTCATGGGGGGCTCGTTTCGGGTGCGTCGGCCGAACTTTGGACGAACTCCGCCGCATGCGGCGTGGTCTCGTCCAAAGTTCGATCAGGACAGGTCGGAGGGGTGGACGTCCATGGCGGCGAGGGCCCTCTCGAGGGCGACGCAGGCCATGTTGGTGCGGGCGAAGTCCGAGTCGTGGGGGAAGATCTCGGAGTCCTGGAGGAGGGCGGTCAGGCGGACCATGACGATGGCGAAGCCGACCCCGGCGTTGATCTCGGCCCAGCGGTGGTGCTCGGTCGAGCGGCCGGTGGCCGCCTCCCAGCGGGCCGCCGTGTCCTCGTAGCCGGGCAGCCCCGGCAGCCGGGGCATGTCGAGACCGGACGACAGGGTGTGGTCGAGCCAGGTGAACCAGCCCAGGTCCTGGATCGGATCGCCGACGTGGACCATCTCCCAGTCGAGGACGGCGGCCACGTGGACGGTGTCGGCCGACTCGCGCCCGCCGAAGAGCTGGTTGCCGATGCGGCTGTCGCCCCAGCACAGCGCCACGTCGTCGATGTCGGGCGGCTGGTTCTCGCGCAGCCAGGCCAGCGCCAGCTCGGGGATCTCCTGGCGCACGTCGGGCGAGCACCAGGCGAGGAAGTCGGCCCAGGCGTCGACCCGGGCACCGAGCCGGCTGCCGCCGTCGGGGCACGGGTCGAGGTCCTTCAGGCCCAGGCCCTGCCAGTCGACGGCGTGGACGGCGGCCATGGCATCGAGGCCCGTGGTCCAGACCGCCCGCTGGAGGTCCTCGCCGCCGTCCTTCAGCCAGCCCTCCATCGTGTAGGGGGGGCTGTCGCACGGGGCCTCGCCGTCGACCCTGTCCATCACCATGAACGGGGCGCCGAGGATCGACGCGTCCTCCTCGTACCAGCGCAGCGTCGGGACCTTCAGGCCGGGCTCGCCGCCGAGCGCCGACATCACCCGGTGCTGGACCTCGAACAGGTCGTGGGGGAAGACGGTGTGGGTGGTCGGCTGGACGCGCACGACGAGGCGGTGCTCGGACCCGTCCCACGTGGCGTCGGCGAGGATCGTCTCGTTGCTGAACCCGGTGGTCGGCGGTCCACCGGCGGACGTGACCTCCACGGAGCTGTCGACCCGGGTCGACAACCAGGCGGCCAGGGTCGACCGGAGCTCGTCCGGGTCGCGTGGGCTCGGGAGCGCCACGAGCTCAGGCCTGGGCCGCGTGGGCGACGGTCTGGGTCTGGAGGAAGGCCTCCAGCCCCTCCGGGCCCAGCTCCCGCCCGAGGCCGGACGCCTTGAAGCCGCCGAAGGGCGAGCACATGTCCATGGTGAAGGTGTTGATGTTGACGGTGCCGGTGCGGATGCGCCGCCCGATGTCGGCGGCCCTCTCGTGGTCGGCGCTCCACACCGAGCCGGACAGGCCGTAGTCGGAGTCGTTGGCGATGCGCACGGCGTCCTCGACGCCGTCGTAGGGGATCACCGTCAGGACCGGCCCGAAGATCTCCTCCTGGGCGATCCGCATGTCGTTGGTGGCGTCGGCGAAGACGGTCGGCTCGACGAACCAGCCCTTGTCGAGCCCGGCGGGGCGACCACCGCCGACGGTGACCCGCGCCCTCTCGGAGCGGCCGATGTCCATGTACCCGAGGACGCGCTCGCGCTGGCGCTCGGCGACGAGCGGGCCGACCTCGGTCTCGGGGTCGAGGGCGGAGCCGACCTTGAGGGCGCGGACCGTCTCGGTCACGGCGTCGACGACGTCGGCGTAGCGGTCACGGCTGGCCAGGATGCGGGTCTGGGCCACACACGCCTGGCCGTTGTTCATGACCCCGGCCGGGACGAGCTTGGACACCACGTCGGCCAGGTCGGCGTCGTCGAGGATGATGGCGGCCGACTTGCCGCCCAGCTCGAGGGTGAGGGGGCGGAGGAGCTGGCCGCACAGGCCGCCGATGTGGCGACCGGCCGCGGTCGAGCCGGTGAAGGTGACCTTGTCGACGTCGGGGTGGGTGACGAGGTGCTCGCCGACCTCGCGCCCGGCCGGGACGATGTTCACCACGCCCGGCGGGAGCCCGGCGTCCTGGAGGATCTGGCCGAGGGCCTGGGCCGACAGCGGCGTCTCGGGCGCTGGCTTGAGCACGACGGTGCAGCCGGCGACGAGGGCCGGGGCCAGCTTGATCATGGCCTCGAACAGCGGGACGTTCCACGGGACGATGGCGGCGACGACGCCGTAGGGCACCTTGCGCACCTCGGACGGGCCCATCATCCCGGCCCGCACCTCGGAGAACTCGTAGGTGTCGGCCAGGCCGACGTACTGGTCGGCGATCATGGTGGCGGCGAAGACCTGGCCCATCACGGCCCACGACACCGGACAACCCATCTCGCCGGCGATCAGCTCGGCCAGCCCCTGCATGTCGGCGGTGATGGCGCCCGAGACGGTGGCGAGGATCGCGCCCCGCTCCTTGGCGCTCATGCCGGCCCACGGCCCGTGGTCGAAGGCCTGGCGGGCGGCGGCGACGGCCGCGTCCATGTCGGCGACGGTCCCCTCGGGCACGCGGCCGAACAGCTCCTCGGTCGACGGGTTGATCACGTCGATCGTCCCCGTCCCCTGGGGCGCGACCCAATCGCCGCCGATGAGGAACGCGTCGTGGACGATGGGCTCAGCCATGAAAGGTGCTCTCCTGGTCAGGTGTCCAGGAGATAGTAGAACCTGTTCTCGTTCCCTGCTCGCCACCCGGCTCAGATGTCGGGGTTGCAGTCTCCGGCGCCGAGGGTGGCGAGACCGGCGAGGTCGCCGTCGTTCCAGGCGGCATCGACCTCACCTCGGCCGTCGCGGTTGTGATACATGACCTGGCTGACGTCGTCGACGTGGTCGAGCCCCACCAGGTGGCCGAGCTCGTGCAGCACGAGGTGCGCCACGTCGATGTCCTCGCCGTGGGCGATCCAATCGGCGACGTCGGGACCGTCGAGGTGGACGATGCCCGTCACGCTCTCGTACTCACCGCCCCCCACGGCGGTCCAGTCGGGCGTGCCCACGCCACCGACGGCGCCGGCCAGGTCCGCCACCTCTGCCGGATCGGTCCAGGCGATCAGCACCGGCGACCAGCCCTCGCCGTAGCGGGCCGGGTCGGTCTGCGGGCGCGTCTCCAGCGTCGGCACCTCGTCGGTCGCACCCTGGTCCTCGAAGACGAGGCCGGTGGCCGCCGAGACCTTGGCCAGAGCCGCGGCCAGGATCTCGGCCCCGCCGGGGGGTGCGGTGCGGCTGTTGACGACGTACTCGATCGTCTCGCACGGGTCCCAGGCGATCGGATCGCCGTCGTCCTCGCGGGCGAGGAAGGCGTGCGCGCCCGGCTCGGCCGGGGGGATCGGGACCGGGCCCAGCCGGGCCGGCGGTGCGGTCGTGGTCGTCGAGGGCTGGGTGGTGCTGCTCGGCGGGACCGCCCGGCTGTCGGGCACGATCGGCCCGTCTCCGGCGGCCGGCGACTCCTCGCCCCCGAGGGCGACGTCGGTCGTGCCCGTGTCGCGGAGGGCGACGACGCCCACGGCGACGATCAGGAGGACGGCGAGGAGCCCCAGGCCGACCTGCCAGGCCGCGCGTCCCGTCCGGGGAGGCGGGGGTGGGACCGCGGCCGGGCGCGCCCCCCACAGCGGTGGTCCCGGCGGTCCCGGGGACCATGCCGCGGGGGCGGGCGGGCCCGCCCACGGGGGGCCGACGGTGGGCGGCCCGGTGGGGACGGACCACTCGGGCGGCGCGCCGGGCCACGGCCCGGAGGGGCTCGACGGCGGCGGGGGCGGGCTCACCCAGCCCCCGGAGGAGGTCGGCGGGCCGGCCCAGCCACCCTGGGGGGGCGGCGGGTCCGGCGGGGCCGCCCAGCGGTCCGGTGGCGCCGTCGGGAACGGTGATCCGCTCCCCGCCCTCGCATCTCGCTGGTCGTCGGACGCGCCCCACGGGCTGCCGTGCTGTCCCCCACCGTTCACGGTGTCAGGTTAGCGACCCGAGCGCCTCCGGGCCCCGCCGGATGTCGCGATCAGAGGTCGGGATCGCACTCCGCGCGGCCGGTGCCGCGCGGGCGCCCGTTCAGATGTCGGGATCGCACTCGCCCCGGCCGACGGTGGCGAGGCCGAAGCGGTCGCCGGGGCCCCAGTCGAGGGCGTTGACGCCCTCCGGGTCGTCGGTCATCACCTCCGTGACCTCGCGGACGTGGCCGAGGCCGACGAGGTGGCCCAGCTCGTGCATCACCAGGCTGACCAGGTACTGCCGGTCGCCCCACGAGATGGCGTTGGCGGCGTAGTGCCGGTCGAGCTCGATGTACCCGGTCACGTAGATGGCCTCGCCCACGTCCGAGAACACCGACAGGGGCTGGGTCAGCCCGGCGTAGCCCTCCAGCCCGGGCACCGCGGCGGCGTCGGTCCACGAGATCAGCACCGGCGACCAGCCCTCGCCGTAGCGGGCCGGATCCTCGCGTGGGCGGGACGAGCCCTGGGCCGGCGGTTCGTCGGTGACCCCCTCGTCGACGAAGACCAGCCCGGTGGCGGCGGTGACGCGGGCCATGGCCTCGGCCAGCACCTCGGCCGCCCCGGGCGGCGCCAGGAGGTCGTTGACGACGAACCGGATCGGGTCGCACGGATCCCACGTCACCGGGTCGCCGTCGGTCTCGAGGGACAGGTAGATGTGAGGGCCGGATGCGGTCGGGATCGTCGGCTCCGGCGCCTGCCGCGCGAGGGGGTCCGTCGGCGGCGTCGGTGGCGTGGTCGTGCTCGGCCGCGGAGCGGGCTCGGCACTGGTCGACGACGCGTGGGTGCCGGCGAGCGACGAGACCTCGTCGGCCACCGTCGCCTCGCTCCCGGCGCCGTCGTCGGCGCCGAGGACGACGAGGCCCACGGCGACGAGCACCCCCACGGCCACCAGCGCCAGCCCGGCCAGCCAGCCGGTCGCCCGGCCCCGGGGCGGGGGGCCGTTCGGGGCGGCGACGAGGCCGGACGGGTGGGGCCAGCCCGGGGCGACACCCGGCGGACCCATCGGACCGACCGGGCCCCGAGTCCAGGGCGGGGGCGCGCCGGGCGCAGTGGTGGGCGGACGGGTCGGTCCCGACCACCCCGCCGGAGGGCCGGCCCAGCCGAGCGGCGGGCGGGACGACGGGGCGGTCGGGGCGAGCCACTGCGGCCGGGGCGGGTCGGCCGGCGACCCGGTCGACCGGGTCTCATCCGGGGCCGCGGGACCCTCGTCGGGCGCGCCCGGGCCGCCGGGTCGGTCACCCTGGTCGCCGCCGCCACCATCCACCCTCGGAGGCTACCGGTGACACCGACCGCCGCTGCCCGGCGGCGCCAGGTGAGCCGTCGACTACAGGTCGGGCTCGCACTCGCCCCGGCCGACGGCCGAGAGCCCCACCAGGTCACCGGTGCCCCACGCCGACGGGGTGCTGTTGGGATCGTCGGTCATGACCTGCTCCGACGGGGTGACGTGGCCCAGGCCGACGAGGTGCCCCAGCTCGTGCATCATGATCCCGAGCACGTCGTCGCGGCCGCCGTCGGCGATGAGCCCGGCGGCGTAGTCGCCCGCCATCTCGACGTAGCCGGTGATGTACACCTGCTCGCCCGACGCCGCCTCCCGCCAGCTCGGCAGGGCCAGCCCGGCGGCCCCGTCCAGCTCGGGGTCGGCCATGGCGTCGGTCCACGAGATCAGCACCGGCGACCAGCCGTCGCCGTAGCGGGCGGGGTCGGAGTCGGGGCGGACGACCTCGCCCACCGGGGCCATCTCGTCGGTGGGCCCGTCGTCGACGAACACCAGGCCGGTCGACCCCTCCACCAGGGTGATGGCCTCGTCGAGGATCGCCATGGCCCCCTCCGGGGCCCGCCCGTCGTTGACGACGTAGTGGATCGGGTCGCACGGGTCCCACGCCACGGGGTCACCGTCGGGCTCGGTGGTGAAGAACGTGTGGGGCCCGTCGGTGGCCGGGATGGGCGGCTCCGGCGCCAGCCGCCCTCCCGGGAGCGTGGTCGTGGGGCCATCCGAGTCGGTGTCCCCCGGTCCGGGCCCGGTCGTCGCCGTGGCCCGATCCGCCGAGTCGACGGCGGTCCTGACCACCACGGCGACCGCCAGGAAGGTCAGGGCGAACAGGACCAGCAGCGTGGCCAGCCCGAAGCCGATCCAGACGCCGGGGCCTCCCGACGGGACCGGCGCCGGTGCCCCGGGAGGCGGCCAGCCCGCCGGTGGGCCGTACCCGGGAGGCGGCCCGTACCCGGGAGGCGGCCCGTACCCGGGAGGCGAGCCGTCCGCCGAGGGGGCGCCGTACCCCGAGGGGAGATCGCCCCAGGGAGCCGAGGGACCCGACGGAGCCGGGGGGACGACGGGCGCCGGGACCGTCCACGACCGTGGCACCGGCCCGTCGGACGCCACCGGCGAGGGCGGGACGGCCGGCTCCGAGGCCTTGGCGAAGGAGACGGTGCCGTCGGGATCGGAGGTGTCGGAGGTGTCCTCGCCGCTCGTGCTCATCCCCGCTCCCTTCGCGTCACCGGCCCGGGCGGGACGCTACCGGCCCCCCGGCGACCCCTGGCACCAACGGGACGGGGTCCCCTGCGCCGGATCAGAGGTCGGGGAGGCAGGGGCCCTGGCCGAGA
>DATHEV010000142.1:0-3583 GCA_035318405.1 Iamia sp. | reverse complement strand
GCGGCCGAGGTGCCGGCCACCGTCGTGCGGCGGGCCGCCATGCTCGGCGGCGACCTGCCCGCCATCGCCCACGTCGCCCTCACCGCCGGGGCCGAGGGCCTGGCCGCCGTCGGGCTCGAGCTGGGGCGCCCGGTGCAGCCCATGCTGGCGTCGACGGCGACGTCGGTGGCCGCCGCCGTCGAGGACCTGGGCGACGCCATCGTCGACTGGAAGCTCGACGGCATCCGCATCCAGGTCCACCGGCGGGGCGACGAGGTCGGCATCTGGACCCGGAACCTCAACGAGATCACCGGGCGGCTGCCCGAGGTGGTCGCCCTGGTCCGGGCCCTGCCGGGCGAGCGGCTCGTGCTCGACGGCGAGGCCCTGGTGGTCGATGACGCCCTGCGGCCGGTGCTGTTCCAGGACACGGCCAGCCGGATCGGCGCCGACGGGCCGGACGCACCGGTGGCGGTGCGGCCCTGGTTCTTCGACCTGCTCCACCGGGACGGGGTCGACCTCATCGACGCCCCGCTGCACGAGCGGCGGGCGGCGCTGGCCGAGGTGGCCGGCGAGTGGCAGATCCCCGGCACCCGCACGTCGGACCCGGCCGACGCCGCCGCCGTCCTCGACGACGCCCTGGCCGCCGGGCACGAGGGCGTCGTGGTCAAGGGGGCGTCGACGCTCTACGAGGCCGGCCGCCGGGGCAAGGCCTGGCGCAAGGTGAAGCCGGTCCACACCCTCGACCTCGTGGTGCTGGCCGCGGAGTGGGGCCACGGCCGCCGGCGGGGGTGGCTGTCGAACCTCCACCTCGGCGCCCGGGTCGACGGCGCCGGCGACCGGGACGGGCTCGTCATGGTGGGCAAGACCTTCAAGGGGATGACCGATGAGCTGCTGGCCTGGCAGACCGAGGCGTTCCAGGCCATCGCCACCGGCGACGAGCGCACCGACGAGGCCCACGTGGTCCACGTCCGGCCCGAGCTGGTGGTCGAGATCGCCGTCGACGGCGTCCAGCGCTCGACCCGGTACTCCGGCGGTGTCGCCCTCCGCTTCGCCCGGGTCCTGCGCTACCGCCCGGACAAGACCCCGGCCGAGGCCGACACCCTCACCGCCGTCCGGGCCCTCGGCCTCAGGGACTAGCGGCCGCGGAGACTGATCACCGGAGGCACCCGGACCGGTCGGGGTGGTCCGGTCGGCCGTGGCCCTCGCCGCCGACGGCGAACGATCCCCAGCAGCTGGATCGGCAGCACCACCGCCTCGGACCCCACGAACACGCCGACGAAGTACACGCCGAGGGGCGCCCACGACCCGACCTCGGTGAGGTCGCCGTCGGGACCGAGGCAGACCAGTGTGTCGTTGGTGGAGGTCCCGTCGTGGGTGGTGTGGCTGTACTCGACGATCCGGGCGTCGGGCTGGCCGGCCGGGCACAGCACCGGGGCGGTGAGCTCGAGGACCCCGGGGTAGACGACGAGCAGCAGCCACGGCAGCGACAGCAGCGCGACCACCAGCACGGCCTGGCCGATGAGGAACCGCCAGATCGGCCTCATCGGGACCCCTCCACGGCGATCGTCTGCGAGGTGGCCCCGTCGGTGACGACGACGCTCAGGACCGGCTCGGCGCCCTCGCCCGGCCGGGCGATGGTGACGGACTCGACCCAGGTGCCGGGCCCGCCCGCGTCCCGGGCGGTGGCGCCGGCGGCGTCGACGTCCAGGTCTCCGGTCGCGACGGCGAAGGTGCCTGCGGCCGACTCGCCGGCGACGGCCGGACCGGTGAGGCCCCGTCCGCCGTAGAGGCCGCTGGTGCCGTAGCTCCAGACGTCCCGCCCGGGCGACCCGTCGGCGGACGGGACCGTGATGGTGACCTGGGCGAGGGTGGCGAAGATCGAGTGGACCGGCAGCGGGTCCCGGCCCGTCTCCTCGGCCACGGCCTCGACGGCGGCGTCGACGAGGTGGGTCGTGATCCCCCCGCCGCGGCGCTGGGCCTCGGACGTGACCTCCTCCTGGCTCACCGTGCCGATGCCGGCGCACGACGCCAGCGCCAGCGCCGCCACCACCAGTGCGATCGCTCCCCTGCTCCTCATGGGGACGACGGTACGGACGATCGCCCTGTTGGTCGTGAGCAACGACTACACAACGGCGCCGGGGACCCCGCCTCCCCACCGGGAGGGTCAGCGGGCGTGGCGGAGGAGGACGGCCGCGGCCGCGGCGAGATGCCAGGCGGCGTGGGGCTGGAGCGGGGAATCGGGCGCGCACAGCGGCCCACCGGTCCGCCCCAGGGCGTGGAGCAGGACGCCGGCCCCGAGGACCACCGACCCGACCAGTGGGGCGGGGCCGTCCTCGACGCCGCGCCGGGCGGCGCGGGCCACACCGGCGGTGACGGCCAGGGCGCCGGCGACGGGCTGGGCCACGTCGGTCAGCGGCGGGAGGGCACCCACGGCGGCGAGCACCGGGACGACGGCGAGGCTCACGGGGGGCGGGGTCCGGCCCGCCGTCCGCCCGCCGTCGTCGAGGGCCATCAGCCCCAGCAGGGCGATCAGCGAGGCGTCGTGGACGTAGCGGCCCGCTGCCGTCCCGGGACCGTGGTAGGCGACGCTCCCCAGCCCGGTGGCCACGGCGGCCCAGCCCAGCGCCCGGGTGACCGGTCGCCGCCCCCGCACCAGCGGGACCCCGGCGGCGACGAAGGCCAGGCTCGACAGCGTGTTGACCGGCTGGGCGACGGGCCCCGGGCGGCACCGCTCGCAGTCGCCGGTGGCCACGTGCGTCATCGCAGAGCCCGCATGGTGGCCTCGACGACCTCGCCCCGCCTCGTGCGCACCTCGTCGAGCTGGCCCCGCCGGTCGATCAGCGTGCGCCACCGCACCAGCCCCGACAGCAGCACGCGGATCCGCTCGAGGAGCACCAGCGCCACCCCGCCCAGCACCGGGGCGACGAGGACCGCGAGCACATCGGCCAGCGCCCCGCCCCGATCGGCGGGATCGGGCCCCACGGCGAGCGCCACCGGGTAGGTCACCCGGCGGGCCAGGTCGCCCAGCGCCCCCTCACTGGCGTCGTGCCAGGCCCACACGCCCCACATGGTCGGGAAGGCGATCAGGGCGACCAGCAGCCGCACGGTCCCCTTCGACACCGGCGCCCGCACCGCGAGCCCGGCCACCAGCACCAGCGCCGCCGGCACCAGGTTGGCGAACAGGCCGGCGACGGCGAAGGGCGCCAGGAGCACACCCAGGACGCCGAGGACGACGAGCCGGCGGGCCAGCACGGCGATCACGTCGCGCCGGGCCACGTCGGGGTCGTCGAGGTCCACGAACCCGAGCAGCATGCGGTAGCGGGCCACCAGGTCGACCAGGTCGTCGCGACGGGCATCCTCGAGCCGGGCCAGGCGCCGGGCCCGGGCCGAGACGTCGGCCAGGAACGGGGGGTCGCCGTCGACGGTGAGCGAGATGGTGGCGGCGGCCTGGAGGGCCAGCGCCTCCTCGGTGGTGGCGAAGTGCGGGGTCAGGTCCTGGAGCTCGCGCTGGAGGCGATCGGTCAGGTCCCGCACCGCGGCCCGCGCATCGGCGCCCGAGGCCGGGGCGGCGACGGGGATCGGCGTGCCGTAGCTCACCAGCGCT
>DATHEV010000141.1:0-2368 GCA_035318405.1 Iamia sp. | reverse complement strand
TCGTCGTGCCGGCGCTGGCCCTGCTGGCCCGGTTCCCGCCCAAGCTGGCGACGGGCACCTCGCTCACCGCCATCGTCCCCATCTCGATCGCCGGTGCGCTGGGCTACGCCACCTCCGGCGAGGTCGACGCCGCCTACGCCGCGCTGGTGGCCGCCGGGGCGCTGGCCGGGGCGGTCATCGGCACCCGGTGGCTGGCGTCCATCTCGGCCCCCGCCCTCCAGCTCCTCTTCGCCGCGCTGATGCTGGTGACCGCGGTGCGGCTCGTCACCGGGGCCGAGGGCGACGGCGCCGGGCGGACCGACCTCGGGCCCGCCGCCATCGTCGGGCTCGTCGCCCTGGGCCTGGCCGCCGGGATCCTGGCCGGGCTGTTCGGCGTGGGCGGCGGGATCATCATCGTCCCCGTCCTCACCATCGCCTTCGGCCTGCCGCTCGTCCTGGCCAAGGGCACGTCGCTGGCGATCATCATCCCGACCGCCGTGGTCGGGACGCTGCGCAACCGGCGCACGGGGCTCACCGCCCTGCGGCCCGGCCTGGTCATCGGGCTGGCCGGGGCGACCTCGGCCCTCGCCGCCTCGCAGCTCTCGCTCGACCTCGACCCCGAGCTCTCGGCCCTGCTGTTCGCCGTCCTCCTCGTGGTCGTGGCCGTCCGCCTGGCGGTGACCGCCCGCGCCGAGACGGGCGAGGCATGACCACGACGTCCTCCGACCCCACCCACCACCCTGAACGTGTCGGCTGCGCCGACGCCGTACCCTCGGATCCATGCCCGGACCCCTGGCCCTCGTGGGCGGCTCCCCGTTCCACGCCGACACCGTCGTCGAGGCCGAGCTGGCGGCCGCCGCCGGTGACCGCGAGGTGGTCGTGCTCCCGACCGGCTCCGCCTACGAGTTCCCGCAGCGTCTGGTCGACGCGGCCGTGGCCCGGTTCGCCGGCCTGGGCGTCACCGCCCGGGGGCTCGACGTCCTGGGTCGGCGCGACGCCGTGGTCGAGGCCAACGCCGCCGCCGTGCGGGCCGCCGGGGTCGTGTACCTGGCCGGCACCTCGCCCATGCACATGCGCTCGGTGCTCAAGGAGACGCCGGTGTGGGAGGCCATCGTCGAGAGCTGGAGGGGTGGGACCACCCTCGCCGGCACCGATGCCGGGGCCATGATCCTGTGCGACCCGATGGTCGACCCGCGGGGCGGCGCCTTCACCGTCGGCCTGGGCCTGCTCCCGGGCATCACCGTCATCCCGGGGTTCGACACCTGGTCCGAGGACGCCGTCCACCGCACCCGGACGCTCTCGCCGGCCGACGTGATCATCGTCGGTGTCCACGCCGGCTCGGCCCTGGTGCGCGACCCCGACGGCGCCTGGCGGGGCGCGGGGCCGGTGGCGCCGACGGTCTTCGTCGGCGGCCAGCCCGCCACGCTGGCCGACCTGCCGACGCTGGCCGACCTGCTCACCTGAGCGGCGCCGTCAGGCGGCGGTGATGGTGATGTCGCGGATGACGTAGAGCGTCGTCGGCGCGCCGTCGTTCGTGTCCGTGGTCGTGCTCTGCTCCGACATCTGCACCACCAGCTCCTGGCCCGCGGTCACCCGCCCGAACCGGGGGTAGTTCGCCGACTGGTCCAGGGGCGCGAGGCCATCCTCGGCCGCCACGATGAAGAACTGGCTGCCCGAGACGGCGTCGGCTCGGGCCATGGCCACGTCGCCGACCGCATAGCCATCGGTGGGGTACTCCTCGCTGTCCAGGTCGTAGCCGGGCCCGGTGCTCGAGTAGTTGGGGGCGCCGTCGGGCCCGGGGGCGCCGCTCCCGCCGACCTGGGCCACGAACCCGGCCGCCAGGCGGTGGAAGGGGATCCCGTCGTAGAAGCTGTACCGGGACAGGACCACGAAGTTGTTGACGGCCACGGGTGCCGCCTCGCTGTCGAGGGCGATGGTCACGATGCCGGCGTCGGTGGCCGTTCCCTCGGCGTCGACCTCGTCGATGGCGATCTCGGCGGTGAGGGCCTGGCCCTCCTCGATGCAGACGGGCGGCGCCTGGGCGAAGACGGCGACCCGCTCCTCGGTGCCGTCCTCGGCCGGACACGGGGTCTCGCCCTCGAGCGTGGCGCCGTCGGGTCCGGGCGGCAGCTCGACCGGCGTCGCCGGGACGGTGGTCTCCGACGGATCCTCGGGTTCCGTGGTCGTCGTGGTGCTCTCGTCGGTGGTCTCGTCGGCGGGCGGGTCCTCCTGGAGGAGGATCGCCACGGCCCCCACGGCGATGACGACGACCAACACCCCCACCAGGAGCCGGATGACCCGGTTCCGCCGGCGGGCACGCGCCGCGGCGATGCGGGCCTCCTCCATGCGGGAGCGGTGCCCGGTCTTGTGCCTCTCGCGCTTCTCTGTC
>DATHEV010000140.1:0-7114 GCA_035318405.1 Iamia sp. | reverse complement strand
CACCGCCGCCGCCGGCGCCGCGCCCGGCCTGCGGGCGACCATGCTCGACGTGATCCCGCCCGAGTCCCGGGGCGTGGGGGCGTCGGCCATGGCCCTCACCACGTCGGTGTTCGGCCAGGCCATGGCCCCGCTGCTGGTGGGCTGGATCTCCGACGTCACCGGCTCGCTGGTGACCGCCTTCTACATCGTCTTCCCGCCGGTGATCCTCGGGCTGATGCTGCTCCTCCGGGCCCGCCACACGCTGGAGGACGACGCCCAGGCCATCGTCACCGCCATCTTCGAGGAGAACCAGAAGCTCGAGGCCGAACGCCGCGAGCTGGGCCTCGTCGAAGAGCCGGCCGAGCAGGCCTGAATGCCACCGTCGAGACCCGCTCCGTCACCGGCCGTTCACCGTCCGGCCGTCGTGGGGAAACAGCCCAGGTGTCTGGTGGCCTCGTGATCGTGCTGCACCTCGCCACCTGGGAGCTCAACCACCGGCCGTCCCGCTGGCGTCGGCTGCGCCGGATCTGGCGTCGTCAGTCGGGGAACCTCACGTAGGTGTCGATGAGGAGGAGGCCGAGGTCGGGGTCCCGCGGGACGTCGGGCGCGGCGACGCCACGCTCGGCCACGTCGGCGACGAGGCGGTCGACGATGGCGTCCTCGTCGAGGTCGTCGGTGCCGTCGCGCCAGGCGTCGCGCTCGGCCTCGTCAGCGAACACGTAGGCCTTCCACGACACCGAGAAGCGCAGCTCGTCCCAGTCGTAGCGGGCCGTCTCGGTGCCGTCGGACGTGTGCAGCACCCACGGGTCGCCCACGCCACCGACCGGCGCCAGGGTCGAGTCCGGCGTCACCGGCGGGACGACGGTGGCCTCGTCGGACGTGACCCGGTCGACGCCGTGGAAGACGGTGTCGGTGTCGAGCACGAGGGCGGTGTTGGCTCGGATGCGGTGGTGGGCGACGGGCTGGCTCGGGCCGTCGGGCCAGAAGGCGAGGGCGCCGTGGTCGCTGTCGTGGAACCAGGCGATGCCGGTGGCGATGGGCAGGCGCCAGCGCTCGAACAGCCCCGAGTGGTGCATCACGACCAGCAGCCACTGGGGGAGGCGCTTGCGGTCGGCGCCGCGGAACTCGGGCACGTCGGTGTGGACGGCCAGCTCCTGCCCCGGGACCATGAGGTTGGCGTAGGCGATGGCCGGTTCGACCACGGCCCGGTCGTGGACCTGCCGGGCGGCGTCGGCCAGCCGCTCGCTGTGGAGGAACGACCCGATCCCGGCGATGTGCTCCGTGGTCCCGTACGCAAACTCCTGGCGGAAGTAGGCGGTCCTCGCCGCCAGGACATGGGCCGGCTCGGTGGTGGCCCGCAGCCCGCCGGTGCGGAGGAAGTACAGGATGCTGTCGTGGCGCTGCTGGAGGCCCCGGCCCAACGGGTGGTCGATCTTCTCGTGGCTCCCGTAGGTCCGGTAGGTGCCGTACCGGTGGGCCAGCTCGACCATGGCCTCGGGGCCGTCGTCGAAGAGCGGGTCGAGGGCGACGACCGTGTGGGAGCCGGCGAGCGTGGTCACGCCGTCATTCTCCCGTTAGTCGAGCGGGCCGGTCAACAATTCGAGGCCACCCCAGTGCATCCGAACCGGGCGCAGCCCCGAGCGCCGCAGGCCCCGAGGGGCGGAGCCGGGTTCGGAGCGACCCCGGTGACCCGCCACTGCCGGCACGTCCCCGCCCGCGCCCGCCCGACCAAGGTGACGCCCGAGCACCGGGCCACCGACCAGGACGGCGCGAGGGGTGAGGTGCCAACTGCCGACCCAAGACCGACCAGCCCCCGGCGAAACTGGGCGGAGCACGCCGGCCCGCCCGAAGGGCCCCTCCAGTGCGCAGTCGAGTTCGCCGGCGGCGGGAGCACGAGAGCAGACGCAACGCGCGACCACGCCGAGCAGACGTCGATCACCCTCTCACAGGCCGAACTCGAAGGCCGCGCGGTGGGCGCCCGCCCAGTCGGCGAAGGACCGCGCCGGATGGCCGAGGACCTGCTCCACCGTGCGGCGGACCCGAGGGGGATTGGTGAGGCCCTTCTCCCAGACGATGCGCTCGATCTCGATGCTGTCCTCGTCCCAGCCGTCGGCGCGGTAGCGGGCGATGGCCTCGGCGGGGGTGAGCCCGACGAAGGCGACGTCACGGTCGAGGGCGGCGGCCAGAGCCGCGACCTGCTGGCGGGGGCTGATGCCCGCCGGGCCGGTCAGGGTCAGGCGCGATCCCGGCGGTACGCCGCCCAGCAGGGCGGCCACGGCCACGTCGGCCACGTCGCGCTCGTCGACGTGCGGGTAGAGGGAGTCGCCCCAGCCCCGGCGCACCGTCCCGGCGCGGACCTCGTCGGCCCAGTCGAGGGCGGCGGCCATCAGCCCCACCGGGCGGACGTGGACCCACTCGGCGCCACACTGCTCCACCGCCTCCTCGATCCGGAGGAAGAAGCGGGACTCCCGCGGCGCCGGCCGCTCCCACGGGGCCGAGGCGGACGAGAGGGTCACGACCCGCTCGCACCCGGCGGCGACCGCCCGGCCGAGCACCGCCGAGACGTCGGCGGTGACGCAGGCGAGCAGGACGGCGGAGGCGCCGACGAGAGCGGGATCCAACGACGACGGGATCACCAGATCGCCCTCGACCACCTCCACGACGGGCGGCAGCCGGGCCGCCTCGGGAGTGCGGGAGAGGGCCCGCACCGGGACGCCGGCGGCGGCGAGCCCCGCGACGATGGGCCGCCCGATCAGCCCGGTGGCCCCGGTGACCAGGACGGTCATCGGGCGAGGGAGCGGTAGCGGTGGAGGGAGAGGGGGACGAACACGGCCAGGAGGGCCACGGGCCAGACGATGGCCAGGACGACGGCGTTGGTCGCCATCCAGGAGTCGGCGCCCCATGACGGGTTGCCGAACAGCTCGCGGGTGGCGGCCACCGTGGCCGACATGGGGTTGGCCTCGGACACCGCTCCCAGCCAGCCCGGCATGGTCGACGGGGCCACGTAGGCGTTGGACACGAAGCCGATGGGCCACACCAGCACCTGCACGACGACCGCGGCCTCCGGCGTCCTCAGCAGGAGGCCGAGGTAGATGCCGACCCAGATGAAGGCGAAGCGCAGGAGCAGCAGCAGCCCGACGGCCAGCACCGCTCGGCCCAGACCCTCGTCCCACGTCCACCCGACGGCCCGACCGGCGGCCACCAGCGTGGCCAGCCCGATGACGGCGGTGACCATGTCGGCCACGCTCCGCCCGACGAGCACGGCCCCGGGCGCCATGGGCATGGCCCGGAACCGGTCGGTGATGCCCTTGGAGGCGTCGGTCACGACCTCGAGCACGGTGCCCTCGATCCCGAACAGCACCGACAGGGCCAGCATCCCGGGGACCAGGAAGGACTCGTAGCCGCCAGTGCCGGGGACGTCGAAGCCACCGCCGAAGAGGTAGGCGAACATCAGCAGGGTCAGCACCGGGAAGAAGAGCCCGACGGCGATCCCCCACGGCTGCTGGCGCCAGTGGAGGAAGGTGCGGCGGGTGACGGTCCACGAGTCGGCGAGCAGCCAGGCCAGGGCGGAGCGCTCCTCGACGACGGCGGGTGCGGCGATGGCGGTCATGCCGGCACCCCCTCGCGCTCGGGGGTGGGCTGACGTCGCCCGGTGAGGTGGAGGAACACCTCGTCGAGGGTCGGCCGGCGCAGGGCGATGTCCTCGGCCTCGAGCCCGGCCTCGTCGAGGGCGCGGACCGCGGCGGTCAGGGCGCCGACCCGATCGGCGGCTGCGACGCTGACCCGGGCCCGGCCCTCGTCGACCTCCGGCGGCCCCACCACGCGGGCCAGCACGGACGCCACGGCGGCGAGGTCGGCGGCGTCGGCCACCTCGACCTCGACCCGGTCGCCGCCGAGACGGGCCTTGAGCTCCGACGGCGTCCCCTCGGCCACCACCCGGCCGTCGCCCAGGACGCAGATGCGGTCGGCCAGCTGGTCGGCCTCCTCGAGGTACTGGGTGGTGAGCAGGACGGTGGTGCCGTCGGCGACGAGGGCCCGGATGCCCTCCCAGACCTCGGCGCGGGCCGCCGGGTCGAGACCGGTCGTGGGCTCGTCGAGGAAGAGGACCGCCGGCGCGAGGATGAGGCTGGCGGCCAGGTCGAGGCGGCGGCGCATGCCGCCCGAGTAGCCGCTGACGGCCCGGTCGGCGGCGTCGGCCAGGCCGAACCGGTCGAGCAGCTCGTCCGCCCTCGCCCGCGCCGGGCCGGCGCCGAGGTGCGAGAGGCGGCCGAACATCTCCAGGTTCTGACGGCCGGTGAGGACCTCGTCGACCGAGGTGGACTGGCCCACCAGGCCGATGGTGGCGCGCACCTCCCCCGCCCGCCGGACGACGTCGTGACCGGCCACGCGGGCCTCGCCGCCGTCGGGCCGGAGCAGCGTGGTGAGGATGCGGATGGCGGTGGTCTTGCCGGCGCCGTTGGGGCCGAGCAGGCCGCAGACCGTGCCCGGGGCGACGGCCAGATCGACCCCGTCGAGGGCCTGGTGGTCGCCGAAGCGCTTGCGGAGGCCGACGGCCTCGATGGCGGGGGGACCGGACATGGATCTCCTACTCGGTACGGTGTACGAAGGGAGGGAGACCATACCGTGCGCCGTACGGAGTGGCAACCGGCCCGTACGCTGCGGTCATGTCCGATCCGGTCGCCGACGGCGCCGACCCCACCTCCGAGCAGGGGGAGAACCCGGCGGCGGCGCGGACCCGTCACGGGATGGAAGCCCTGTGGGGACTGCGCACACCGTCGGGACGGGGCCCCAAGCAGGGGCTCACGGTCGACGCCATCGCCGAGGCGGGCGTGGCCGTCGCCGACGAGGGCGGGCTCGACGCCGTGTCGATGCGGCGGGTGGCCGAGCGTCTCGGCGTCGGCACCATGTCGCTCTACACCTACGTCCCGGGGAAGCCGGAGCTGGTCGAGGTCATGCTCGATCGGGTCTACGCCGAGCCCGACGGCCCCGTCACCCACCCCGACGGCTGGCGCGCCGCCCTCGAGGCCCACGCCCACTCCGACTGGGACCTCTACCAGCGCCACCCCTGGGTCCTGCACGCCAACGTGCGCGCCGGGCTCGGGCCCAACGAGCTCGACCGCTACGAGCGGGCCCTCCGACGCGTCGATGGCATCGGCCTGACGGGGCGGGAGATGGCGGGGGTCGCCTCGCTGGTCGGCGGGTACGTGGGGGCGGCTGCCCGCCGGGTCGCCGACGCCCGGAGCGCCCCGGAGCGCACCGGCCTGACCGACGACGAGTGGTGGGCGGCGCGCAGCGCGATCCTCGACCAGGTCTGGGACGCCGAGCGCTGGCCCACCGCGTCACGGCTCGAGGAGGACGACGCCTTCGCGCCCGACAGCGGCCTGTCGTACCTCGAGGCCGAGGCGCTCACCGACTTCGAGTTCGGTCTCCAGCGCGTCCTCGACGGCATCGACGCCCTGGTCCGCTCCCGCGCCGAGGGTTAGACGGCGGCCGAGGCCAGCGCGTCGCCGGGCGTGGAGCGTCACCCACGACCCACGTCACACCGCGCATGGATGGCAAGGGGTGCCATGCGTTCACTGGGAACGGATGACCCTTGCGAGCGATGATGGCCATGTGGCAGACACCCCGTGGCAGAACGATGCATGCTCCCTCGTCGACGCCTTCCGCGCCGGCGAGCGCTCCCCAGTCGAGGAGCTGGAGGCGTCCCTGGCCGCCATCGAGGCCTCCGACCTGAACTGCTTCTCGCACGTCGACCCCGAACGGGCCCGGCAGGCGGCGGCCGATGCCGACCTCTCGCTGCCGTTCGGCGGCGTGCCCACGGGCATCAAGGAGCTCGAGCAGGTCGAGGGCTGGCCCGACACCGGCGCCTCGCTGGTCTTCAAGGACCGCATCGCCACCCACACCATGCACAGCACCCAGCGGCTGCTGACCAGCGGCGGCGTGGTGCCCGTCGGCCTCACCACCGCCAGCGAGTTCGGCGGCCTCAACGTCAGCGTCACCAAGCTCAACGGCATCGCCCACAACCCGTGGCGTCACGGCAAGACGGTCGGCGGCTCGTCGGGCGGGTCCGCCGCCGCGGTGGCGGGCGGTCTGGTCAGCCTGGGCACGGGGGGCGACGGCGGCGGCTCGATCCGCATCCCCGCCGGCTACACCGGCCTGCTCGGCATGAAGGGCACCTTCGGGCGCATCACCCGCGGCCCGCACGCCATGAGCCGCCCCAACACGGTGGTGAACGGCAACCTCTCCCGCTCGGTGCGCGACGCGGCCCGCGTCTTCGACGTGATGGGCGGTGTCGACCCCTACGACCCCACCTCGCTCCCCTCCTCCGGCAGCTTCGAGGCCGGGCTCGGCCTCCAGGACCTGCGCGGCCTGCGGGTGGCCATCGTCCCGAACCTCGGTGGCGTCACGCTCGAGACCGGCGTCGAGGAGCAGATCCGGGCCGAGGCCGAGCTGCTGATCGAGGAGAACGGCATGGTGGTCGTCGATCTCGACGTCCGCCCGCCGAACCTGGCCGCCCAGTGGATGATGGGCAACCTGTCGACCCTGCTGGCCGAGCTGGGCGATCTCTGGCCCGGGTGCGCCGACGACCTCACCGACGAGGTGGCCATCGGCGTGTTCCTGTCGCAGTCGCTCTACAACCTCCACACCGCGGCGTCGGCCGAGGACCTGCGGGTGAAGTCCTACGTCGCCATGGCCGAGGCCTTCGCCGAGGTCGACCTGATCATCGCCGCCACCAACCCGGGTCCGGCGTTCCCGGCCGACGCCGCCACGAGCAACCCGGAGGAGGACCTGATCGACATGGCCAAGTCCTCCAAGGCCTTCCGCTACGCCTTCCGCGGTGCGCTGATGGGCACCCGGCTGGCCAGCGCCTTCGCCCCCAAGCTGCCGACCAACCTGCTCGAGTACTTCAGCGCCAAGTTCCCCGACATGGTGAACATGGGCGCCCTCACCATCATCTCCAACATCTACGGCAACCCGGCCGTGTCGATCCCCGCCGGCACCGTCGACGGCCTGCCCGTCGGCCTCCAGGTCCTCGCCGCCCACCATCGGGACGACCTGCTGTTCGACGTCGCCCTCTCGGTCGAGCGCAACCGCCCCTGGCCGATGGTGGCCCCCGGCGTCACGAAGCCGGGCG
>DATHEV010000139.1:0-6367 GCA_035318405.1 Iamia sp. | reverse complement strand
GCGACGGCCGTCGACTCCCGGTCGGCGACCGTCTGGTCCGCCGTCACCCGCACGACCCCGAGGGCCAGGTCCTGCCGGCAGTACCCGCAGCCGGGGTCGGGGCCGGTGTCGTCGGCGTCCCGGTCCGAGACGCCCCAGACGAAGAAGACCAGGGCGCTGCCGTCGTCGAGGGGGATGCCGCCGTTCTCCCACAGGACGATCCGCCGGCCCACGTCGCCCTGGGCCTGGGTGAAGAAGGCCTCGTTCTCGGTGTACGGGAGGTACTGCGCCGCGCACTGGCCGTCGGGCCCGGCGTTGGCGAGCGGGCTGGCGTAGCCCGGATCGCCGGCGAGCGGGTGGGGCAGGCCCAGCCCGGCGGTGTTGGACCGGCTGGCGCCCTGGCCCCGACACGGGCCGTCGGGGCCGCCGGCGGCCGGGTCGAGGTAGGTGTCGGAGAAGAGCCAGAGCAGCCGGCCGCCGACGGGCACCGTGGCCCCGCCCTCGCGCAGCGTCACCTCCGGCGGCTGGCCGACGCGCACCTCGTCGTTCACGGCGGTGACGGCGAGCGGCGCGCCGGGTACGTCGGCCGAGCAGTCCGCGTGCCGCTCCGTGGTCTGGGAACCGGTGCTGGGCCCGGTGGTGCGGGGCTGGCCGTGGGCGAAGCAGAGCTTGTCGAGGCGCATGGTGGCGACCCCCGAGCACGTCGCCCCGTCGCAGCTCGCCGCCGGCGAGCCGTGGTAGGTGATCCACTGGTTGCCGTCGCCGTCGGCGAACACCTGGACGCCACCGATCGCCCCCACCTCGGCGGTCCCCGCCAGCCACGAACCGAGCTGGCGTCGCCCCGCGCACGTGGCGATCTCGGACCCGGCCATGACGCACGGCGACCACCCCACGCCGTCGGCGGCGTCGCCGGTCCGGACGAAGAGGTAGGCCCCGCCGTCGGCGTCCCGGGCCACCGCCGGCCGCTCGAGGACGCCGCGCCGCAGGACGCCCTCCTCGGTGCGGAGCACGAGCGTGGGCTGGGCGCCCGGGGCGACGGCGGTGCCGTCGGGCGTGAGGGTCACGGCGTAGACCCCCGGGTCGGGCTGCGCGGCCCGATACACGACCTGGTCCGACCCCGGAACCGGGCTGGCGTCGCCGGCCCCGCCCGGCGGGCAGAGCAGCGGCTGGTCCGCCCCGACGAAAGGGCCGTCCGGGGCCGGCGCGGTGGCGACGGCGACGCACGACGGGCCGCCCCCCAACGACGGTGCGGTGACGTACATGACGTAGCGCGCCGCCGGCGGGTTGTCCGGCAGGTGGCGGACCGCCGGGGTGGTGAACCGACGCCCCGAGGACGCGTCGGCCCAGGCGCCGGCCGTGTCCAGCACGTCACCGACCATCGTCCAGGTCGCCAGGTCGGGCGACGTGTACGCCATCACGTGGAAGGGCCCGCCCAGGTCGATGCCGTCGACGTAGGCGTAGTACGCGCCGTCGGCGGCCCGCAGGATCGAGGGGTTGCGCGTCAGCCCCTCCACCAGCGGGTTGGCGTAGGCGACGGCCTCCGGGGCGGTCGTGGCCGGGGCCGCGTCGGATCCGGGCGTGGCCTCCGGGTCGGAGTCCGAGACGGCGAGGGCCACGGCGGCGCCGAGGGCGATCAGCACGAGCAGGAGGCCGAGCCCGCGGCGGCGATGTCGGGCCGCCATGGTCTCCCTCCGTCCGTCGCCCGCGAGGTGCTCGCAGGGGTGGCTGGCGGGCGCGGACCGTACCACCCACCCGCCGACCCGGCGTCGGGTCAGGGCATCAGGGTGGCGAGGTCGACGGCGGCGGCCATGGCGGCGTGGCCGGCGGCGTTGGGGTGCGACAGGCCGTAGATGCTGTAGCGGCAGGCGATGCGGCCGGTCTCCTCGGGGTCGCGGAGCACGGCATCGAAGTCGGCCACGGCGTCGAAGCCGATCGCCTCGATCCCGTCGGTACCCCGGATGCGCTGGTTCACCTCCAGACGGGTCCCCTCCCGCCCCATGGCCGGCGGCTCGGTGGCGGTGCACACGCCGGCCGCCCGGGGCCCGGCGAAGGGCGGGACGGTGGCGCCGACCACGCGCACGCCGGCGGCGTGGCCCCGCGCCACCAGCTCCTCGAGGGCGGCGACGATCTGGTCGGTCGTGCGCCACAGCAGGTCGTTGGTGCCGAGGGCGACGATCACGGTCCGCACGCCGGCCCGGGCGAGGACGTCGCCGTCGAAGCGGACCACGCCACTGGTCGGGTCGCCGTCGGGCAGGAGCGTCGCGCCCGAGAACGAGGCGTTGGCCACGGCGACGCCGCGCCGGCCCTCGGCCACCAGCCGGGCGTGGAGCGCGTCGGGCCAGCGCTCCTCGGTGTCGGCTTCGACCGCCAGCCCGCCGTCGGACTTGGAGTCGCCGAAGACGACCACGGCGCCCTCCGGCTCCGGCGCCAGGACCTCGACGGCGGCGACGTAGGCCAGCCCCGTGCGCGCCTCGGTGAAGCCGTCGCCCGCCGCCACGTCGACCAGGTCGCCGGCGCCGCGCCACGACGTCTGCCCGCTGTACCGGGCCCCGTTGGGGCGGCCGGTCGGGCCGGTGACGTACAGGTTCACGGCCAGGTCGTGGTCGGCCGGCACGTCCAGGTCCACGACGTCGCTCACCACCTCGACCCCCGGTTCCACCGTCACCCCGGGCTCACCGTCGAAGGTGAGCGGCCGGGGGGTGGCGACGGCCGCCGACGCGCCGGCCGGCTCGACCGCGACGGCCACGGAGGCCGCGGCCACGACGAGGGGGGCCGTGCCGGCGCGGTTGCTGAGCGTCACCCGGGCCGACCGGCCGCCGATGGTGGCGTGGACCTGCTGGCGCAGAGTCGACCCCTCGAGGCCCTCGTCCCACACCTCGGCGGCGCTCCACTGCTCGGCCGAGGTGACGGGTGAGGCCGCGGTGACCACCCACTCCTCCCGCGCCTCGGCGGGGGCGCCCGTCGCCTCCGGGGCCACGGCCCGCTCGGCGGGCGGGGGCGCCGACCCGCAACCAGCCGCGACGGCGGCGGCCACGGCGAGCGCGACGAGGTGAGAGGTGGTGCAGCGTGCTGGCATCGAGGTCCCCCGGAGACCGTTCCCGCCAATCTACCGGGCCCCCGACGCCTCAGGGGCGTTGCGGGCCGGGCGTCACGTGTTCAGATCGGCACGGTGACCGCGACCACGACCTGGTGCACCGGGCCGCCACAGCGTCGCGCCCAGAAGGTCACGGTGACCTCCTTGGCCCCGGTGCTCGGGTAGGTGTGCGCGGCCTGGAACTGGCCCCGCACCGGCTCGACCTCGGCCTCGCTGCCGGCCGCGGTGCCGTCGCCGGCCGAGGCGTCGCACGAGCCGGGGCTGCGCTCGACGGAGCCGAGGTCGACCTGGACCGGGTCCTCCGGGTCCCACACCACGAAGCCGTGGGCGTCGTAGAAGGCCTCGGCGGTGGCGGTGACGGTGAGGTCCACGGCGGTGGAACCGGAGTGGTAGGCGGCGATGACGCTGACGTGGAGGGGGCACGACGTCGACGACGCCTCGACGGCCGACGCGGTGGCCGCCGGCGGGTCGTCGGGTGACGACTCCGCCGGCGGCGCCCCCGCCGGGTCCTCGCGCGCCAGCAACGGATCCGAGGTCGTCGACGCCGTCGACGATGTCTCGGAGCCGCTGCCGTCCGTCGGCACGGTCGGGGACCCACCCGGGCCGGTGGTGGCCGGCCCGAGATCTCCATCGGATTCGAGCCCGGCGCAGGCGGCATCGTCGCCGGGCGCCTCGGGCCGGGAGCCGACGGGCTCGGAGGGATCGGTCGGGTCGGCGGCGACGGCGACCGGGTCCCGGCCGTCGCCCATCGCACTGGTCACGACCACGCCACCCGCCAGGGCGACGACGATGGCGGCGGTCGCCCCCGCCACCAGCAGACGCTGGCGGCGACGGATCACCGTGGCCCGCTGCTGGACCCGGGCGAGGAGATCGTCGTCAGTGGGCAACGGACGTCTCCTCCCAGCTGGTGCCCAGGCGGTCCCGCAGGGTGGCCAGGGCGCGCGACAGGTGCGTCTTGACGGTGTTGGCCGAGACGCCCAGGACCGCCGCCACCTCGGCCTCGGGCAGGCCCACCAGGTAGCGCAGGGTGATGACCTCGCGCTGGCGGCGGGGCAGCCCGCCGAGGGCGACGACCAGCGCCATCCGCTCGGCCGAGGCGTCGGTCGCATCGCCCACGGCCTCGGCCGCCCGCTGGACGATCAGGATGCGCTCCCGCCGGCTGCGGGCCCGGACGGCGTCGATGGCCAGGTTGGAGGCCACCCGCACGACCCAGGCGTCACGGTGGGGCAGGTCCCGCACGCTCGCCCAGCGCACGAGGGCCCGGGCGAAGGCCTCGGCGGCGATGTCGTCGGCCTCGGCCTCGGACCCCACGACCCGCCGGGCGGCGCGCCGGACGCGATCGAGGGTGGTCCGAAACCACTGCTCGAAGTCGTCGTCGACGGGGTGCACCAGGGAGTGAACGCCTCAGCTCTGCGGAACGGGTGACACCCGCGTTCTGTCCATCCTGATGGACCTCAGCGGTGCATGCAGGTTGACAGAACGATCAGACGTTGCGGCGGTAGCGGCCGCCGACGTCGAAGAGGGTGTGGGTGATCTCGCCCAGCGAGCACGCCCGCACCGCCTCCATCAGCACCGCGAACAGGTTGTCGCCGGCCAGGGCGGCCTCGCGGAGACGGCTCAGCGCCTCCTCCCGCTCGCCGGCATGGCGAGTCTGGAACGCGCCCAGCCGGTCGAGCTGCGAGCGCTTCTCCTCCTCGGTGGAGCGCTGGAGCTCGACCGCCCGGCCCGCCTCCTCGTCGTCGCCCTCGGGCGCCCGGAAGGTGTTGACGCCGATGAGCGGGAGCGAGCCGTCGTGCTTGCGGGTCTCGTAGAGCATCGACTCGTCCTGGATCCGGCCCCGCTGGTAACCGGTCTCCATGGCGCCGAGGACGCCGCCGCGCTCGGCGATGCGGTCGAACTCGGCCAGCACCGCCTCCTCGACCAGGTCGGTGAGCTCGTCGACGATGAACGAGCCCTGGTTGGGGTTCTCGTTCATGGCCAGGCCCCACTCCTCGTTGATGACCAGCTGGATGGCCAGAGCCCGGCGCACCGACTCGGCCGTCGGGGTGGTGACGGCCTCGTCGTAGGCGTTGGTGTGGAGGCTGTTGCAGTTGTCGTAGATGGCGATGAGGGCCTGGAGCGTCGTGCGGATGTCGTTGAACGACATCTCCTGGGCGTGGAGCGACCGGCCCGAGGTCTGCACGTGGTACTTGAGCTTCTGGCTCCGCTCGTTGGCGCCGTACCGGTCCCGCATGGCGATGGCCCAGATGCGCCGGGCGACCCGGCCGATCACCGTGTACTCGGGGTCCATCCCGTTGCTGAAGAAGAACGACAGGTTGGGGGCGAAGCTGTCGACGTCCATGCCCCGGGCCAGGTACGCCTCGACGTAGGTGAGGCCGTTGGCCAGCGTGAAGGCCAGCTGGCTGATCGGGTTCGCGCCCGCCTCGGCGATGTGGTAGCCGGAGATCGAGACGCTGTAGAAGTTGCGGACCTTCTCGGCCACGAACCACTCGGCGATGTCGGCCATCATCCCGAGGGCGAACTCGGTGGAGAAGATGCAGGTGTTCTGGCCCTGGTCCTCCTTGAGGATGTCGGCCTGCACCGTGCCCCGGACGTTCTGGAGGACGTACGACCGGATCTCGGCGGTCTCGTCCTCGCTCGGCGCGTGGCCGTGCTCGGCCGCGAAGGCGTCGAGCCGCTGGTCGATGGCGGTGTTCAGGAACATGGCCAGGATCGTGGGAGCCGGGCCGTTGATGGTCATCGACACCGAGGTCGTCGGGTCGCACAGGTCGAACCCGTCGAAGAGGACCTTCATGTCGTCGAGGGTGGCGACGCTCACGCCCGAGTTGCCGACCTTGCCGTAGATGTCGGGGCGCAGGTCGGGGTCGAAGCCGTAGAGGGTGACCGAGTCGAACGCCGTCGACAGGCGGGTGGCGGGCTGGCCCTCGCTCAGGAGGTGGAAGCGGCGGTTGGTGCGGAAGGCGTCGCCCTCGCCGGCGAACATCCGGGCCGGACGCTCGCCGTCGCGCTTGAACGGGAAGACGCCGGCGGTGAACGGGTAGCGGCCCGGCAGGTTCTCCTCGCGCAGGAAGCGCAGGAGGTCGCCCTCGTCGGTGGTGCGGGGCAGCGCCACCCGGGGGACCTTGGAGCCCGACAGCGACTCGCGGGTCAGCTGCGTCGTGATGTCGCGGTCGCGGATCGTCACCGTGTGCTCGTCGCCCGAGTACGCCTCGACGGTGGCCGGCCAGTCGGCCAGCAGACGCTGCGACTCGGGGTCGAGGCGGTGGTCGGCGGCCTCCTCGAGGGCGGGCAGGC
>DATHEV010000138.1:0-3230 GCA_035318405.1 Iamia sp. | reverse complement strand
GTGCATCACCTGCGCGGCAGCCGGCCGAACCTGACCCGGTCAGCAGCCGGACCGACCGCCGGAGCGGTGAGAGTGGCTTCACGCGCGGCCTCGTCCTCCGCGCCGGGCTCGCATCTGGGCGCCCGCCCACGGACGAACAGGGCACCGCACTGGAGGGGCCCTGCGGGCGGGCCGGCGTGCTCAGCCCAGTTCGCCCTCGGGGCTGCGTCGTCCGGCGAGCAGTTGGCACCCTGATCGGCTGCCGTCCGGGTCGAGTCCTGGTGCTCGGCAAGCTCGTCCTCTGGGGGCGCTCGTCAGGGGTGGCTCTCAGAGGCGGGTGTCATCTCCCGCTCCGAACCCGGCACCGCACGACGGGCCTTCGGCGGGCGGTGCTCAGCCCGGTTCGGAGTCCCGGGGGTCTTCTGCCGGACGTCGTGCGTCACCCGGGTGGCGCGGGAGGTCCGGCGCGGAGGACGAGGCCGCGCGTGGGCCGCTCTCGCCATCCCGGCCGGAGCGCAGATGAGCGGCGGCCTGCACGTGGCTCGTCCGTCGCCTACGTTGACCGGCCGGTCAAGAAAAACGGAGGCGCCCGTGGGCACCCAAGTCCCCATCGTCGACTACCTGGTCCTCGAACCCGAGCCCCACCTGCGCGTGCACGAGTGCACGTCGTGCGGAGCCCGCTTCTTCGACCGCCGCAACGCCTGCGCCTCGTGCTCGGGCACCGACTTCGCCCCGGCCGAGCTGCCGACCGAGGGCATCGTGCAGGCGTACACGATCGTCACCTTCGCCGCCCCCGGCGTCGAGGTCCCGTTCGTCGCCGCCGTCCTCGACTGCGGGGGCACCAGCGTCCAGGCCAACCTGGTCGACGTCACCCCCGACCCCGAGCACGTCCACCTCGGCCAGAAGGTCCGTCTGGCCACCTACTCCCTGGGACCCGACTCCGCCGGCGCCGAGGGCGTCGGCTTCGGGTTCACCCCGCTCGAAGGAGCCTCCGCATGAGCGACGACATCTTCATCCTCGGCATCTCGATGACGAAGTTCGGGAAGCACCCCGACCTCGACACCTACGACCTCGGCGCCGAGGCGGCCATGGCCGCGCTGGCCGACGGCGGCGTCACCATGGCCGACGTCGGCGTGCTGGCCGCCGGCAACCTCATGGGCCAGGGGCTCGGGTTCGGCCAGGGCCTCCAGAAGCAGATCGGCCAGACCGGCATCCCCGTCTACAACGTCGCCAACGCCTGTGCGACCGGGGCCACCGCCCTGCGCACGGCGATCATGGCGCTCAAGGCCGGCGAGTGCGAGATCGGTCTCGCCGTCGGCGTCGAGAAGCTGGCCGGCGCCGGGCTCCTGGCCGGCGGCAGCCGCAAGGAGACCTCCGACGAGTGGACCCCGAAGGGCCGGGTCGGCGCCATCGCCCCGACCGACGGCCGCATCGGCACCGCCACCATGCCGGGGACCTTCGCCCAGATCGGCATGCAGTACCTCCACCAGCACGAGTACGGCGGGGCGCCGTTCGAGCTCTTCGCCAAGATCAGCGAGAAGAACCACTCGCACTCCACGCTCAACCCGTTGGCCGCCTACACCAAGGCCATGAGCCTCGAGCAGATCATGGGCGACCACATGGTGGCGTACCCCAACACCCGGCCCATGTGCTCGGCCAACTGCGACGGCGCCGCCGCCGCCGTGGTCGTCACCGGCGAGCGGCTGGCCTCGATGAGCGACGACCAGCGCAAGCGGGCGGTCAAGGTCTCGGCCTCGATCCTGACGTCGGACCCGTGGACCGAGGGCTGCCAGGTCCTCCCCGACGTCAACACGCTCACCCGCTCGGCGGCCGCCCAGGCCTACGAGCAGGCCGGCGTCGGCCCCGACGATCTCGACCTGGTCGAGCTGCACGACTGCTTCGCCACCGCCGAGCTGGTCCACTACGACAACCTCGGGCTCTGCGAGCCGGGCGGCGCCGTCGACCTCTTCGAGTCGGGCGCCACCTGGCGCGACGGCCGCATGCCCGTCAACGTGTCGGGCGGCCTCCAGTCCAAGGGCCACCCGATCGCCGCCACCGGCATCGCCAACGTCTGGGAGGTCTGCCACCACCTCCGGGGCGAGGCCGGCGACCGTCAGATCGAGGGCGCCCGCGTGGGCCTGGCCCACGTCATCGGGCTCGGCTCCGCCTGCGGCGTCCACATCCTCCAAGCTGCCTGACCCCCCGTTCTGTCAATCCTCGTGCACCTCCACGGTGCATGCGGATTGACAGAACGGTCAGTCGTGGGGGATGAAGAGGTAGTGCCAGTCGGCGCGGGGGCCGACGTCGACCAGGACGTAGGTGCCGGCGTGCTCGGGGATCTCGAGGCGCGGCGGGTAGGCCTCGACGCGGCTGACCGACGGGCCGCCCTGGCAGGGGATGAACATGCGATCGCCCTCGCCCATCACCACGGCTTCCCCCCGTTGGTCGTACCAGTCGGGGGTGTGGCGCGGTCCCGGTTGCGGCCGGGCCCACCTCGTCGACCCCCACGACATGGGGCGAGAGGCTACGCCACCTCGACCGAGACGGGCACGGCATGGGCGACCTCGGCGCTGGAGCGCCCGATGCGCACCTCGTAGATGCCGGGCTCGACCCGCCACCCGGGCGGGCGGGTCTCGGCCACCGCGCCGGGGGGCTTGAGGGGGAGGCGGTCGACGAGCGCGGCGCGGCGCTCGGTGCCGATGTCCCACCAGGCGAAGGCCCGGTCGTCGAGCTCCAGCCGGACGACGGTCGACTCGCCGGCGGCGAGGTGGACCTTGGCGAAGGCCTTGAGCTCCTGGACGGGGCGGGGCACCTCGGTGCGGGCCGGCGGGGCGACGTAGAGCTGCACCACCTCGCTGCCGGCGCGGGAGCCGGTGTTCGTCACCGGGACCTCGACGACGAGCGAGCCGCCCGCCCCCGAGGCGAAGGTCGGCGGGACCGTGGGCGTCCCGAAAGCGAAGGTCGTGTACGAGAGGCCGTGGCCGAACGGGAACCGCACCGGCAGGTGACGGCTCTGGTACCAGCGATATCCGACGAACACGCCCTCGCCGTAGCGGTGGTGGTCGTGGTCGCCGGGGAAGGTGCCGTACGACGGGTTGTGCTCGAGCCGCTCGGGGATGGTGGTGGGCAGCCGCCCGCCGGGCTCGGCGTCACCGGTCAGGATCTGCGCCAGGGCCGGCGCCATGGCCTGGCCGCCGAACCACACCTGGAGCACGGCGGCCGGCTCGTCGACCCACCCCATGGTCACCGGG
>DATHEV010000137.1:0-8041 GCA_035318405.1 Iamia sp. | reverse complement strand
CGAGGGCGTGTGGGTCGGCCTCCACGACAACCTCTGGGGCACCAACTTCCCCATGTGGTCCGAGGGCCGGGCCCGCTTCCGCTTCGTCGTGGAGTGGCTCCCGCGCTGATCGCCGGCTCATGCGGCACGCTCGATGATGTCGGCGCGGGCCAGGGCGGTGCGGATGACGTGGGCGAGCCACGAGGGCGTGCGCACGATGTGGTCGTAGATGATCTGGTGCACGTCCCACCCGAGCAGCTGGAGCTCGCTGGCCCGGGCCGCGTCCCGGTTCTGCTGCTCACGGGTGGCGTGGTGGCGGTAGCCCAGGACCTCGATCACGATCATCCCGGGGTCGTAGGCGGTGTCGACCCGGGCCACGAAGGCCCCGCGCCGGCGGATGCGGCGCTGGACGACCGGGCGGGGGAGCCCGGCGTCATCGATGACCTGGAGGAGCGCCCGATCGAGCCAGCTCTCGGTCGGTCCCAGCTCGGCCCGCTGGGCCAGGACCCGCTCGAACCGGATCACGCCGTTGCGACCCCGACACCGGCGCCGCTCGAGGAGCCACCACAGCCACCGGTCCGAGGCCAGCCGGCGCTGCACCGCGGCCTCGACGATGTCGACCAGCTTCTCGTGCGGCACCTCCGTCTCGTCCAGCGCCGCCAGCCCCATCAGCGTCCGGGCCACGCTGGTGACAGGGATCCCGTCGACCTGCGTGACATCCTCCGCCGGCAGGTTCGTCGACGTGTGCACGCGGAAGGTCTCGCTGAGCGTCGTCTCACCGCTCGAGCGACCCTTGCGGACGGTGACGTCGATGATCGGTGGTCGGTCGGCCAGACCGTGCAACCACGCCGCGGTGCGGTGGGACGCCACGCCGCTGAAGTCGAGCAGGACGGCCATGGCGTCCACGCGTGGTCCCGTCGGGGCCGGCGCGAGCCGGAACGTGTGGCGGCCGACGGGGATCATGAGCCCGTTGGTCGCCCGACGATGCAACGTCCCACGGGCGACGCCGAGGGCGCGTGCTTGGTCGACGGTGATGAGGCCGAGCTGTTGTCTGGCCCGCTCGGCGATGGCCCGTTCGATGTTCGGGTCCATGGGACGGTTCTACCGAGGGGGTGTGACAGCGAGGGCCAGCCGTCAACTCCGGCCGTTCTGAGCCAGGTCTGGGCCACGGGCGGTCGTTTCCTGGCTCAGAACGGACACGGCGGGCACGGGCCAGACTGCGGGGATGGGCACCGACGGGGCTGACATCGATCCGGGGCGGTTCACGATCCACCACGCCGAGGTGCGGGGCGTCGACCTCGCCTACGTGCGCGAGGGCGTCGGCGGGCTGCCCCTGCTGCTGATCCACGGCTACCCGGAGACCAAGCGGATCTGGTGGCGCAACGTGGAGCCCCTCGCCGAGGCCGGCTTCGAGGTGATCGTCCCCGACCTGCGGGGCCACGGCGACTCGGGCCTGGCCGCCGACGGCTTCTACGACATCGCCGCCTTCAGCCTCGACCTCCACGCCCTGGTCCACGACGTCCTCGGGCACGAGACGACGGCGGTGGCCGGGGGCGACGTCGGTGGCGTCGTGCTCTACGACCTCGGCCTGCGGTTCCCGGGCTTCGTCACCCGCCAGGTCGTGTTCAACACGGTCACGCCGCTGCTCGAGAACGTCTACACCGCCGCCGGGCTGCCCCCCGACGACATGCGGGTGCGCCGGGCCCAGTCCGACTACTTCCGCCGCCAGGCCACCGAGCCCGACACCCTGCTGGCCGAGCTCGACACCCCCGAACGGCGCCAGGGCTGGGTGGCGCCGATGTACGGCCACCGTCTGTGGGGCACGCCCGACGCCTTCACCGCCGACGCCGTGGCCTTCCACGCCGAGCCCTACGGCGACGCCGACAGGATCCGGGCCGCGTGGGGCGTCTACGAGCAGAGCGCCGGGCGCCGGCCGATGGAGGACACGCCCCGGATGTTCGAGCAGACGCCGGTGCCGACCCTCGTCCTCTACGGCCCCGAGGACCACGTGGTCCTCCCGAGCTTCCCGCACAAGATGGCCGCCGCCTGCCTCGACTGCACCGGTCCGCTCGTCGTCCCCGACGCCGGGCACTTCCTCCAGTGGGAGGCGGCCGAGACCTTCAACAAGATCACCGCCGCCTTCTGCCGGACCTGAAGAGGCCTCAGCGCGGCGGCTCGATGGTGGTCTCGGCGCCGATGTCGAGGTACTCGAGCGACATGCGGAGGACCTGGGGCGAGGCGCCGCCGTCGTCGACGGTCGTCTCGACGTCGATCCGGCGGATGAGGTCGTCGGCGACCCACACCTCGAGGTTGGTGACGGCGCCCGGGTTCTCCAGCTCGAACTGGGCCACGAGCCGGGGGGCCAGTGCGTCGAGCGCGGCGACCCCGGCCTCGCCCAGCTCGATGGCGTAGTGGTCGGCGTCGACGCCTCCCGCCTCGTCGGCGCCGAGGTCCTCCACGACGGCACCCTGAAGCGCGGCGCGCACGACGGCGCGGGAGGCCTCCGGGTACGGCGCGTTGACCATCTCGACGGTGACGGGGAAGGGCCCGCCGTCCTCGTCGTTCCATCCCACATCGCCGATCACGGTCCGCTCCTCGATCGACCCGTCGGGCGAGATGATCGTGATGTGGCTGTCGGAGCCGTTCGCCTCGCCCTCCAACGTGCGGGTCTCGCCGTCCTGGGTGTAGGTGCCGCGCACCCGGAGCGAGTCGACGTCGCCGGTGGCCTCGGCCGCCGCGGTGAGGGCGGCGACGGGGTCGGGGCGCCGGTCGGGCTGAGCCACGACGAGCACCCCGAGCCCGGCGACGACGACCGCCGCGGCCGCCGCCGCGAGGAGCAGGCGGCGGCGCGGCGGCCGGGGTCCGTCGAGGGAGGCGACGTCGTCGACGTCGGCCGTCGGGGTCGAGGGGACTGCGGCGGCGGTCATGGCGCGCTCCAGGATCTGGCGGACTCGGGTGGAGCCCGGCGCGGGAGGCGGATCGGCGACCGTCGGATCGAGCGCCGCCAGCGCAGCCAGGAGCGGATCAGGGTCGGTCATCGGTGCCTCCTCCATCGAGGTTCCGACCGGGAGATGTCCGGCTCGGCGCCCGACCTTTCCGGTCGAGGGCCACGGCCAACCGATCCCGGGCCCGCGTCAGGCGGATCGACGCCGCGTTCGGCGTGCACCCGAGCAGGCCCGCGATCTCGGTGACCCCGAGCCCGTCCCAGGCCCGCATGACCAGGAGGTCGCGCTGGTCGTCCGGCAGCGACGCCAGTGCCGCCCACAGCGGGTCGGCGTCGCCCACCACCTCGGCCGGGTCGATGGGACCCGGGGAGTGCGCCACGGCGCGCAGGCGCTCGTCGAGCCCGGCGCGGCGGCGGGCCGATCGGTGCTGGTTGGCCAGCACCCGGCGAGCGGCGCCCAGCAGCCAGAGACGCGTCTCGTCGGAGGACGGGGGCAGGTCGTCGCGGCGTCTCCAGGCGACGGCGAAGGCCTCGGCGGTGGCGTCGTCGGCCTCGTCCGCCGAGTCGCACCGGCGTCGGGCGAAGCGCCACACGTCGGCGCCGTGAGCCCGGTACAGCGCGGCGAACTCGTCCTCCTCCACCTCCACGGGATGTCCGGCCCGCCTCGGACCTTTCGCCCGCGCTAGAGGGCGAAGCAGCTCAGACGCACGGGCCCGCCGGCCAGGGCGGTGCGGATGCCCGAGTAGACCGTGCCGTCGAGGATCAGCTCGACGTGGCCGACCCGGCGGAACAGACACGGGTTCTGCACCAGGACGTTGGTGGCGCCGTCGAAGAGCGTGGCCTGGTCGACCGGGCGGACCAGCTCGTCCTGGAGGGTCCGGATGGTGGTGTAGCGAACCGAGCCGATGGTGTCGTCGCCGGCGTTCAGGTCGTTCAGGAACGACGAGCCGACGCTCATCTGCACGCACGCCACCACCGACGCGCAGTTCCCGAAGCCCAGGACGCTCGCCAGGTTGGCCACGTAGGTGCCCCGGTTGGGGGCGCCCAACGTGATCAGGCTGTCGACCTTCGTCGATCCGCCGTACCACTTGACGTAGGCCCGGGCGACGAGCCCGCCCTGCGAGTGGCCGATCAGGTCGACCTTGGCCGCCCCGGTGGAGGATCGGACGCCGTCGACGAAGGTGCGCAGGGCCTGGGAGGTCAGCCGGATGTCCTGGGTGCCGTAGGTGGGCAGCTGGAAGATCCGCACCGTGTGCCCGTCGGCCCGGAGCCGGGCGGCCAGCGGCTCGTTGGCGAAGGCGGGGGAGAAGGTCCCGGCCACGATGACCACGGGGTCCTTGGCCGCGGCGGCCGCCGGGGTGCCGGGCAGGGCGGCCAGCCCGAGGGCCAGCCCCGCGGTGGCGACGAGGGCGGCGAGACGGCGGCGCAGGGGAGTGGTCACGGGCGAGACCGTACCCACCGCGGTGACGCGGGTCACGCATCGCCCGGGTCCCGGGCGATGCGTAGGGTGTTGGGGTGGGACGACGGGGGGCCTGGGGGCTGGTGCTCGGCCCGCTGGCGTTCATCGCCGCGTGGGCCGTGGCCGGGGCCCGCACCCCGGGCTACGAGCCGCTGAGCGACGCCATCAGCCGCACGGCGGCGAACGGTGCGCCTCAGCGCCAGCTGATGACCACCGGCTTCGTGCTCTACGCCCTGGGCTCGGCGGCCGGGGCGGTGGCCCTCCGGCGGGCGATCCCCGGCCCGGCGTGGATCGCCAGCGCCGTGAACGGGGCGGCCACCCTCGGCGTGGCCCTGACCCCGCTGGAGCACTCGTCGGCCCTCGACACCGCCCACACGGTCACGGCCACGACGGGCTACGTCAGCCTCGCCCTCACGCCGCTGCTGGCGGCCAGGCCCCTGGCCGACGCCGGGTACCGCCGGGCCGCCGTCGCCAGCGGGGTCACCGGCGCCGTCGTCGCCGCCTGCCTGGCCGCCACCGCCGTCACCGAGGACTCGGGCCTGCCCCAGCGCCTCGGCCTGACCACCGGCGATGTCTGGCTGATCGCCACCGGCGCCGCCATCCTCACCGGTTGGACCGCCACCCGCCCGGCCGCCTGACCGCCGCCCGCCCGGCCGACTGACGGGCCTGGCTCACGGCGGGGCGGCGGCGACCGATGGGGACCGATGGCCGATCCTGATGCCTCGGCGCGACGCGGGCCGGCGCCCACGTCGGAGCTGCCCCGCTGGTGCCTCCCCGTGCTGCTGGTGGCCTTTCTCGCCCTCGTGGTGCTCGCCGGGCCCTCGCCGCTCTTCCTGGGCGTCGTCGCGGCGGTGATCGCGGCCGTCGTACTCGGCATCGTCGGCCTGCACGCACGGTCCCGGCAGCAGCGCCGGGCCGCCGCCGCCCGGCCCCCCATGGCCGACATCGGCTGGGACGCCACCCACGACCGCCTCGCCGAGCCCGTCCGGGCCCTCGAGGCCCAGGGCTACCTCGTCGCCGTGGCCGGCCGGCAGGCCAGGACGCCGATCGTCCTGCTGGTCGATCGGGACGGATCCGTCGCGTGCGTCGTCCGGTCGCGCTTCGCGAGGTCGGCGTGGGTGACACTGTCGACCTGTCTCGTCCCGGACCAGCAGTGGCTGGTGACCCATCGGGGCCTGATGCCCGCGATCGAGACCCACATGCTCGGCGACGTCGTGCCCGGCCGCCCGTCGGTCGACGAGCTGGTGGGTCGCCACCGGGAAGCGCGGGCCGTGCTGCAGACCCACGGTGTCCGGCTCCACCCGGTGCGCGCCCGGGATGCGGCGGCCGACCTGGCCGACCGGGTGCGCACGCAGGCGGACGTGACGGTCCCCATCGTCCGGGCCGCGCCGACCGAGGCCGAGCGACACCAGAGGTTGCCCCAGCTCGACGGGTGGGACGCCCGTCTCGACCTCCTGCGCCGGCAGCAGGCGGCGCTCCCGGGGGCGGCCGATCACGCCGTGCCCCATGCGCCGCCGACGTCCTGGCCCGGCGTCACGGGCCGCTGACCGCTACCCAGCCAGCCGGCGCCGCGGGCCGAGGAGCGGCTAGCTCGCGCGGCGGCGCTGGCGGGCCCGTTCGAGGCTGGCGGCCAGCTCGGCGCCGACGACGGTCACGTGGGGGTGGTCGAGGATGTCGAGGTGATCGCCCGGAACGGGCACCACCTCGTAGCCGCCCCGCAGGTAGCGGGCCCACCGCAGGCTCGGGTCGCCATCGGCCTTGGCCCGGTTGTCGGCGCCGGTGAAGAGGACGACCGGCTGGTCGTAGTGGAACGCCACGTGGTCGATGTAGCCCCGCCAGATCGCCTTCCGCAGCGGCCACAGCGCTCCGGACTCGACGACGGCCTTCCGGGGCGGGGGCGCGACCAGACCGGCCCGGCGCAGCGGGCTCAGCACCCGGCCCCGGATCCTCCAGACGGTCCGGTGCGTGCCGCTGCGCACCGCCGTGCGCAGGTGGCGTCGCCGCAGGGAGGCGTCAGGTTGATCGAGCAGCTCGCGCAGGTGGTAGCCGACGTAGCGACGGAGGCCCCGGGGCTTGGCCCTCGGGCGGAGCGTGTCGATCAGGCCCAGCCACTCGACCTCCTGGCCCTCGTCCAGGAGCTGCCGGGCGATCTCGAGGGCGATCACGCCGCCGAAGGAGAAGCCGGCGAGCCGGTAGGGCGAGCTCAGCCCGAGGCCATCGAGCCCGTCACGATGGTGGCGCACCCAGTCGGCCAGGTCCTGTGGCATCGGCCCGTCGAGCGGCGGGTGCTCGATGCCCACCAGGGGCTGGTCGGGCCCCAGCTCGGCCCCGAGCCGTTGCAGGCCGCCCGCCGCGTCCACCCACGTGTTGAAGAACACGACGGGCGTCTGCGTCCCGTTCTCGTTCACCCGGATGGGCGGGGCGGTCACCGGGCGAGGGGCTTGTACTTGATGCGGTGGGGCTGGTCGGCGGCGGAGCCGAGCTCCTTCTTGCGGAAGGACTCGTACTCGCTGAAGTTGCCCTCGAACCAGCGCACCTGGCTGTCACCCTCGAAGGCGAGGATGTGGGTGGCGATGCGGTCGAGGAACCAGCGGTCGTGCGAGATCACGACGGCGCAGCCCGGGAACGACTCGAGGCCGTCCTCCAGGGCGCGGAGGGTGTCGACGTCGAGGTCGTTGGTGGGCTCGTCGAGCAGCAGCACGTTGCCGCCCTCGCTCAGCACCTTGGCCAGGTGGACCCGGTTCCGCTCGCCGCCGGAGAGCACGCCGACCTTCTTCTGCTGGTCGGAGCCCTTGAAGTTGAACTGGGCGCAGTACGCCCGACCGTTGACCGTCCGGCCACCGACGACCATCTCGTCCGTGCCGCCGGTGAGCTCCTCGTAGACCGTCTTCTCGGGGTCGAGGGTCTGGCGGCTCTGGTCGACGTAGGCCAGCTGCACGGTGGTGCCGGTGGTGATCGAGCCGGAGTCGGGCTGCTCGCCGTCGGTCAGCATGCGGAAGAGGGTGGTCTTGCCCACGCCGTTGCCGCCGATGACGCCGACGATGCCGGCCTTGGGCAGCGAGAACGACAGGTCGTCGATCAGCAGCTTGTCGCCGTAGCCCTTGGACAGGTGATCGACCTCGATCACCTGGTCGCCCAGCCGGTCGCCGGAGGGGATGGCGATCTGGAGGTCGCGGCTGCGGCCCTCGGCCTCCTTGGCCTCGGCCAGCAGCTTCTCGTAGGCGGACAGGCGGGCCTTGCCCTTGGCCTGGCGGGCCTTGGGCGCCATGCGCACCCAGTCGAGCTCGCGCTGGAGGGTTCTCCCCCTGGCGCTGTCGGCCTTGTCCTCCTGGGCCAGACGGGCCTGCTTCTGCTCCAGCCACGACGAGTAGTTGCCCTGGAAGGGCATGCCCCGGCCCCGGTCGAGCTCGAGGATCCAGCCGGCCACGTTGTCGAGGAAGTAGCGGTCGTGGGTGATGGCCACGACGGTGCCGGTGTAGTCCCGCAGGTAGCGCTCGAGCCACGCCACCGACTCGGCGTCGAGGTGGTTGGTGGGCTCGTCGAGGAGCAGCAGGTCGGGGGCCGACAGGAGCAGCCGGCACAGGGCGACCCGGCGGCGCTCGCCGCCCGAGAGCGGGCCGACCTCGGCGTCGCCGGCCGGGAGCCGGAGGGCGTCCATG
>DATHEV010000136.1:0-5198 GCA_035318405.1 Iamia sp. | reverse complement strand
GTGAACGTCACGCCGGTGTTGGCGATGAGGGCGTCGACGTACTGGGCGTTGGTCATGCTGCCGTACTGGGCGACGAGCTCCGGCCGGGCGACGTAGTCGTCGAAGTACATCGGCGAGCCGTGGGTCCGGTAGATGGACGTGTCGACCACGTACTCGCCGTAGAGCGGGTTGCGGCCGGTGGCGGCCCGGCTGGTGCGGAACACGGCGGCGGCGGCGTTCTGGTACTCGGCCGAGAGGAAGAAGCTGCCGCTCGACCTGGCCCGCTCGGCGGCCCGGCAGGCATTGTTGGCCCCGCAGGCGTCGATGCGGGTGACCCAGTAGGCGAGGCCGGCCGGCTCGGGCTGGCGGCCCAGGAAGTCGAGGTACTGCTGGCGGACGAAGAACGTCGTGTCGTCGATGGGGTTGGTGGTCGGGGCCACGGCGTCGTTGTCGACGACGGTCAAGGTGGCGTGGTCGGGGGTACCGATCCCGACCCCCGCGCCGGTGGGGTTGCTGATCGTGATGTCGATGAGCTCCGGCCCCTCGACGAAGAGGTCGTTCACGGGCAGGACGTCGAAGGTCCGGCTCGTCTGGCCCTCCTCGAACACGAGGAGCCCGGCGTTGGTCTCGTAGTCCGACTTCTGGCTGGCGTGGCCGACCTGCGACTGGTCCCACGTGGCGTAGCGGACCGTGGCCGGCTCGGAGACGTCGCCGTTGCGGGTGACGGTGACCTTGATGCGCGACGCCCCCTCGCCCACGGCGTACTCGTCGGTGCTGAGCTGGATCAGCGACGTGGCCGATGCCGTGGTGGGGGTGAGGGCGCCGAGCACGCCGTGCTCCTCCTCCCCCAGGCCGGCGGAGAAGTACATGGTGTCGACCGCGCCGCCCTGGCCTCCGTTGCCGAAGCGCAGGGCCCACAGCTCGTCGAGGACGATGCCGTTGCCGCTCTGGTCCTGGAGGGTGCCGAGGAAGGCACCGGTGGTGGGGTTGAAGGCGTGGATGCTGGGGTTGCCGTCGCCGTTGTTGCCGACGATCAGGGCACCGCCGAAGATCCCGTACGACACCGGGGCCGGGGCGATGCCCCACGGGCTGTTGAGCGGGCCGTTGTTGATGCCGAAGGTCAGGTCGCGGACGCCGTTGGCGTTGAACCGGCGGATGAAGCCGTTGCCGACCCCGTCCTCGGGCAGGCCGCCGGTGCCGAGCTTGGCGTAGGTGACGTAGAGCGAGCCGCCGATGGCCTGGACGTTGAACGGGTGGAAGGTGTTGCCGGAGGTGGTCGGGATGGTGGGGTCGGCGAACGGGAACGAGGCCGCGGGCTGGAGGGCGTAGGACTCGTCGAACACGTCGATGGTGCCGTTGGCGAAGTCGGCGGCGTAGAGGAAGTCGTTGACGCCGTTGTTGGCCTGGGCCAGGCCGGTGTACACGTGCCCGGGGTTGCTGGCGGCCGTCGTCGCGGCGGTGCCGGACGCCCACGCCGAGATGTTGCCGGTGATGGAGGCGTACAGGAAGGCGGACCCCGTCGTGGTGGACGGGATGTCGAAGCCGTCGGAGGCGTTGGCCACGACCCCGGTGGGCAGCCCACCGGGAATGGTGATCGGGCCCTGGGTGGCGTGGCGGACGAGCCCGCTGCCGGCCGCGACGTAGGGGCTGGCGGTGGTGCTGGCGTTGTTCGCCGTCCACAACGGGCTGCTGGCGCCGGAGGCGAGGCCCCAGGGGTTGATCAGGGCCGGGTCGAGGATCTCGGCCACGCCGGCCACGTCGGAGGCCAGGTTGACCTGCACGTAGGCCGAGCCGGGGAGGATGACCGGGATGGCGCCGGCGGGCGCACCACCGGGCACCAGGGCCAGCAGCGTGGCCACGATCAGCACCGGGACGAGCGAGATGCCGACCCGGCGGGAGCGGAGGGGACGAACCATGAGGACCTCCAGGCAGGTGTGCCCTTGGGGTGACCCACCCGGGTCCCATCTGCACCTGCGGCAGCGGAGACTACGCCTCGGCGTCGAGCGACGCCGGGGATCGAGACCGGGAGTCGAGGGCGACCAACGGGATGGTCCGGCCGACCGCCGAGGCGTCGCTCCGGTAGCGGGCGAAGGCCGGGAAGACCGCATCGGCGAGGGCCCACAGCCGCTCCCGCTCGGCCTCGTCGTCGACGATCGTCGCCCGCACCGGCCGCCCCCCGAGGAGGACGTCGGGGTGGGCCCGGAGGTTGTGGAACCAGGCCGGGTGATGGGGGTCGCCGGCGTTGGAGGCCACGATCACCGTCCGGTCGCCGTCGGCCACGGTGATGACGGCGTTGCGCCGCCGGGAGCCGGACCGCGCACCCCGCGTCTCGAGGACCGCGGTGGGGAACACCAGGGTCGAGGCCAGCCGCCCGCCCGTCAGCCGCAGCAGCACCGGGTCGAGGTGCCAGGACACGTGGCGGGAGATGAAGCGGGCCACCCGGGTGGTGGCGAAGGCGGCGTACCACCGCTTGAACGCGCTGGGCCGGGACGGTGCCGTCACGACGCCGGCTTCCGCAGGTGCCACACGAGGATGAAGGGGAGGTCCTCGTAGGCCTGGCGCACGGCATCGGGGACGAACCCGTAGGCCAGGTGGCCGGTGATCATGGCCTCGTCGGCGGCGATCTCGGCGCAGTCCACGATCGCCAGGCCGGCGTCGAGGGCACCCCGGACGTAGCGGCTGACGGGATGGTGGAGGTTGCGGACGTGGGCCAGGCCGCCGTCGTGCGGGAAGGCTGCCGTGCCGCCGAGGAGGGCGTAGGTCGGGTGGATGTCGGCCACCACCACGGTGCCGCCGGGCCGGACCACCCGGGACACCTCGGCGAGGGCGGCGTCCAGGGCCACCACGTGGGTGAGGGCCAGCGAGCACACGGCCAGGTCGACGGCCCCGTCGGCCAGCGGCAGGTCGAGCACGTCGCCCTGCTCGAAGCGGGCGCCGGGCACCTTGGCCCGGGCCACCTCGAGCATCTCGTGAGTGGCGTCGACGCCGACCACGTCCCAGCCGAGACCAGCGAGGTGCTCGGCATGGCGACCGGTGCCGCAGCAGGCGTCGAGGGCCCGGCCGACCGGCAGGGCGTCGACGATGCCGTGCACCACCGGCTCCTCGAGGGCGATGGCCGGGTTGGGCCCGTCGTAGCTCGGGGCCCACGCCGCGTACCCGGAGGCCACCGGGTGCTCGATCACGGCGATCTCGATGTCGTTGGGCGGCTCGTCCATCCGGGCCGCGATCGACCTCGCCTCCTCGATGCGGGGCCGGGCTCGGGCCGGGTCGGTGAGGGCGTGGCGCATCGCCGCCAGCCCCGACACGGCCACGAAGAACTCCCCGCTGGTGAACGTCTGTCGCTGTCCCTCCACGACGCGGACGGTACCGGTCAGGCGACTCCGGTGTCGCCCGAGATCGGCAGCGTGAGACGGACCTCCGTGCCCCGGCCCGGCGTCGAGCGGACCCGGACCCGCCCGCCGACCTCGGTCACCCGGCCCCGGATCGACCGGCCCAGCCCGACCCCCTCGGCCACCTCGTCGACGTCGAAGCCGGCGCCGTCGTCGTCCACCGAGATCTGAACGTGGCCGGCGTCCTCGTCGGGGTCGACGAACACCACGGCCCGACGGGCGGCGCCGTGCTTGGCCGCGTTGGTCAGCGCCTCGCCGACCGCGCCGGCCACGGCCCGGACCACGTCGTCGGCCAGCACGCCGGGGTCGTCGACGGCGGTGACCTCGACGTCCATCCCGTGACGGGCCGTGGCCGTAGCGGCGACGTGGCGCAGCTCGGCCAGCAGGCTGCCCTGCACCCGGTCGATCCCGAACAGGAACTCCCGCAGCTCGCGCTCCTGGGTCCGGGCCAGCGTGGCCAGCTCGGAGTCGGTCGAGCGCCGCTGCACCACGGCCAGGGTCTGGAGGACGCCGTCGTGCAGGGTGCGGGCGACCTCCTCCCGGGCCCGGGAGGCGGCGATCTCGTCGGTGGCCTGCTGGAGCCGCCGCATCACCAGCCCGGCGGCGCCGCCGGCGAGGGCGTAGAGGAACGTGGTGGAGAGGAGCGACAGCAGGCCGGGCGAGCCCATGTCGTCGAGGTGCGTGCCGCCCCACCGGCCCAGCCCGATCACGGTGCCGGCGGCGATCCCGCCGTACGGCCCGGCGACGATCCCCGCGGCCAGGGCGCCGGAGATGGGCCACGCCGACCCCAGCGAGACGCGGTGGGGCCCGCCGTACACCCAGCCGTCGGCCACCAGGAGGCCGGTGCCCAGCCCGACCTCGGCGGCCACCACCGCCGGCTGGAACAGCAGCGCCGGCCGCCAGCGGGAGGCGGCGCCGAGGGCGAGCGAGGCGGCGGCGGTGACGGCGCACAGGACGACGGCGGCGTACGGGTGGGCCAGCTCCCGGCGGGAGACGTAGATCACGACGCCCATCCACGCCCACGTGACGTAGCGGAAGAGGGCCTGGCCGCCCAGGACCCCGCGCTCGAGCGGTGTGACCCGTCGTTCCACACCCCCAGCATCGCCCACGACGAGGGCTCCACCGGGCTCTCCCGCCGAACTCGGCGGGGTAAGTGCCCGGTTTTGGGCACCTACCCCACCGAGTTCGAGGGGTGGGGTGGGTGCCGGGCCGTGGCAGCATCGCCCGGTGGAGCTGACCCAGGTGTGCGTCTTCTGCGGGTCGAACCCGGGCACCGACCCGGCCTACGTCGCCGAGGCCGAGGCCACCGGCCGGGCCCTGGCCGAGCGGGGGATCGGGCTCGTCTACGGCGGTGGCTCGGTCGGTCTCATGGGGCGGGTGGCCGCTGCCGTCATGGCCGCCGGGGGCGAGGTGACCGGCGTGATCCCCGAGTTCCTAGACTCGGCCGAGATCGCCAAGCGCGACATCACCCGGCTCGAGGTCACCAGCTCGATGCACGAGCGCAAGGCCCGCATGGCCGAGCTGTCCGACGCCTTCCTGGCCCTGCCGGGGGGCATCGGCACGTTCGAGGAGGCCTTCGAGGCCATGACCTGGACCCAGCTCGGCGTGCACGACAAGCCCATCGGCCTGGTCGACGTCAGCGGCTTCTGGGCCCCTGCCGCGGCGCTGCTCGACCGGGCCGTGAGCGACGGCTTCCTGGCCGCCGACGTGCGCTCCAGCATCGTGGTCGCCCCCACCACCGCCGAGGCGCTCGATGCCTTCGCCTCCTGGCGTCGCCCGGCCCTCGGGAAGTGGACCGAGCGCGACGTCACGCTCTAGCTCTGGGGACCG
>DATHEV010000135.1:0-3809 GCA_035318405.1 Iamia sp. | reverse complement strand
GTTGGCGACGACGGCGTCGCGGTCGTGGGCGCCCGCGACGACGCCGGTCTGCACGTCGACGACCAGCACGGCGGTGTGGGGGCGGTCCTCCAGGGTGGTCATGACCGCAGTGTGCCAACCCGTTGGAGGCCGCGCCGGGCGGCCTGCCGCAGCTTGGGGTGGGCCAGGACGAAGTCGGTCGCCAGGCGGGGCGGGACGGTGCGGGCCCGGTGCAGCCACGCCGCCGGCCCCGGCCCGTGGACCGTGCCGCTGGCGACCATCAGCTCGGAGTCCTTGAAGCTGTCCTTGTAGTCGTGCTCGCCGGCGCCGAGGTCGAAGGTCGTGACGCCGTCCTCGGCCGAGAGGCGGACCATCTCCAGCAGCTGCACCAGCCCGGGCTGGTAGCGGTGGAGGTCGGTGTCGTAGGCCGGGAACCAGTGGGCCAGCACGTGGTGCGACCGCAGGGCCAGGCAGGCGGCGACGGTGCGGCCGTCGACCCGCATGGTCGAGAGGTGGGCGGTGAAGCCGGGCGTACGAGTGGCGGCCAGGTCGCGCACCAGCTCGCGGATCTGGGGCTGGGCGAAGCGGTCCCGCCGGCCGGTGCGCCGGTACTGGGCCGACTTCCAGCCCATCAGCACGTCGAGGTCGGCGGGGTCGGAGGTGTCGAGCTCGGACTCGACGGCACCGACCTGCCGCCCCAGCCGGCGCCCGTGGTAGAGCGCCTTCTTGATGCGGCCGGACCCGGCGCGCCGGGCGACCCAGGCGTCCCACCCGTCGGAGAGGTCCATCACCGGGGAGGCGTGGAGGGCCAGGGGGCTCACGGCGAGGGCCGACGCCTGGCTCGGGACGAGGTGGTCGAACTCCCACACGGCCAGCCCGGTGGCCCGCCGCAGGGCGCCGGCGTCCCACGGGGTGCCGGGAGCGAGGATGGCGCCCTGCCAGTCGGTGAGGCCGAGGCCCAGGGCCCGCCCCACGCCGAGCCGGCCCTGGTGGAAGGGCAGGAACCCGACGACCTCGGGCCCGTCGTGCAGCACGGCGACACGGGTGTCGGGCCACTGCCGGCCGATGGCGACGGCCAGCTCCGGGCGCAGGAACGGGCTGCCCAGCTCGGGGTCGGCCTCCTGGATCTCGATCCACCGCGCCGTCTCCGCCGGACCGAGGTCGCCCGGTCGCACGATCTCCGCCCTCACCGACACCTGATCCGACCGTCCGACAGAGAGTCCCGCAGCACCCGGCCACAGTAGGTCCGCGGCCTCGGGCCAAGATGGTCCGGTGTCCGACGCCCTGACCCCGATGCCCCGGCCCATGCCCCGGCTGCTGGTCGTGGTCGTCCCCTCGTTCGCCCTCGCCGCGGTGGCGGTGGCGGCCGACCTGCCCGTCGCCGTCCGAGCACCCCTCGTGGTCTGGGCGGTGCTGGGCGTGCCCGCCCTCGTCCTGGCCAGCCGGCTCGATGCCCGGGCGTCGGTCGAGCGGTGGGTCCTCGGGGGGGCCGGCGCCGCCGGGCTGACGATCCTGGCCTCGCAGGCGCTGCTCTACGCCGGAGCGTGGTCGCCGGCCCTGCTCCTCGCGGTGATGGGGGCGCTGAGCGTGCTCGGAGCCGGTGGGCGGCGACTGCCTTCTTCCTGAGCACTCCCAGGTCAGGCCTATCCCTCGCTACCGAGCGTGGTGATCGGTTGACCCCCACCACCCTGCGTAGTTAGCCTCGGTGGGTCCGCAAGGAACACGAGGAGTGGGGAAACGTGACGACGACAGAACCGGCACCGGCGGCGAGCGTGCCGGTGCGACCGACCCGGCCCGTGGCCGCCCGGCCACCGAACGTCCGGCGGGCGACCGCCCCGGACCCCGATCGCCGGCGCACCGACCGGCGCCAGCGCCCCACCCTCCACCGCAGTCCCATGCCCCGGGTGTCGGTGGTGATCCCGACGCTGAACGAGGAGCAGAACCTCCCCCACGTCCTGCCGTTCATCCCCGAGTGGGTCGACGAGGTCGTGATCGTCGACGGCCGCTCGACCGACGACACCATCGGCGCCGCCCGCCGTCTCCGCCCCGACGTCGTCATCGTCGAGGACCCCGAGCCGGGCAAGGGCCGGGCCCTGATGACCGGGTTCCACGCCAGCACCGGCGACATCCTCGTGACCCTCGACGCCGACGGGTCGATGGACCCGGCCGAGATCCCCCGCTACGTCTACGCCCTCCTCTCGGGAGCCGACTTCGTCAAGGGCTCCCGCTTCGTCCACGGCGGCGCCACCGACGACATGAGCCTGATCCGCAAGGTCGGCAACCGCGGCCTGACCGAGATCGTCCGCCGGGCCTACGGCGGCCGCTTCTCCGACCTCTGCTACGGCTACAACGCCTGCTGGCGCGACGTCCTGCCGTACCTCGAGGGCCGGGCTCCCGGCTTCGAGATCGAGACGCACATGAACATCCGGGCCCTCAGCGCCGACCTCGCCGTGCGCGAGGTGCCCAGCTTCGAGGCCGAGCGGGTCAACGGCACCAGCAACCTGCGCACGATCCGCGACGGCTTCCGCGTGCTGCGGACCATCGTCGTCGAGCGCAACCGGCTGGCCCGGGCCGCTCTGCCCATCGGCGCCGACGACCCTCGTGAGGCCGTGGCCCTCACCACCCAGGCCCCGCTCGACGCCTGGCCCCAGCACCCGCACCAGAAGGCCCGCCGGGCCCAGCCGCTCAGCGTCACCGCCGTGGTCTGCACCCACAGCCTCCTGCGCTGGGACGACCTGGTCCGCTCGATCGACAGCCTCCGGCGCCAGACCATCGTCCCCACCGAGGTGCTGGTCGTCGTCGACCACAACCAGGACCTCCTCGAGCGGATCAAGGACGAGCTCGACGGCGTCCGGGTGCTGGCCAGCACGGGGCCCAAGGGCCTGTCGGGGGCCCGCAACACCGCCATCCACGCCGCCCTGGGCGACGTGGTCGCCTTCATCGACGACGACGCCCACGCCGACATCGACTGGGTCGAGCGGCTGATCGACGCCTACCGGTCCGACGCCGTGCTCGCCGTGGGCGGCGCCGTGCTCCCGAGCTGGGACACGGCCCGACCGGCGTGGATGACCGAGGAGATGGACTGGGTCGTCGGCTGCACCTACCGGGGCCTGCCCGAGGTCCGCTCCCCCGTCCGGAACCTGATCGGCGCCAACATGTCGTTCCGGCGCGACGTCCTGGTCGGGCTGGACGGCTTCGACAGCGGCCTGGGGCGCCAGGGCGACGACGGCGCCGGCTGCGAGGAGACGGAGCTGTGCATCCGCGCCCTCCAGCTCCACGCCGACGGCCAGATCATCTTCGAGCCCGCCGCCCGCGTCTGGCACCGGGTCCCCGCCGAGCGGGCGTCCTGGGACTACTTCGTGCGCCGCTGCCGCGCCGAGGGCCGGTCCAAGGCCGGGGTGGCCGACCGCACCGGTGCCGACCAGGCCACCGCCTCGGAGCGGACCTACGTGGCCCGCACCCTTCCGGCCGCCCTCGCCCGCAACGCCGTCCGCGCCGCCCGCCTCGATCGCGACGGCGCCACCAGCGCGGCCTCGATCGTGGCCGGCACCGCCCTCGTCTCGTTCGAGTACCTGCGGGGCCGCCGGGCGCGCGCGTCCCGGTCATGAAGGTCGTCGACGCCTCGTCCGGCGTCCTCGATCTCGACCTCGACGCCCCGCTGCCGCGTGTCACCGGGAGCAGCGGCGATGTGCGCTGCCTGCTCCGGCGCGGGTCGGTCCCGGTGGGCGTGGTCGACCTGTTCGTCCCCGTGCGGGGTCTCGACCCCGACGCCCTCGCGGCCGTCGTGGAGCCGGACCGCTGGACCGCCACCGACCGGGCGCCGGTCGACC
>DATHEV010000134.1:0-2468 GCA_035318405.1 Iamia sp. | reverse complement strand
TCGGCGGCGGAGTAGCTGCGCGCCGCGATGACCCAGTAGGGCAGGCCCAGCACCGAGGTGATCCCCGACGTGAGGATCAGCGCCAGCCCCCCGCTCGTCAGGTGCGACCGCGGCCCCCGCCGACGCCGCCCCGGCCCGTCCGCGTCGTTCCGTGGGCGCGAAGCCACCGGTCCGGTGGCTTTCCGCACACGGAACGACGGGGTGTCGGCCTTCGATCGGGTGGCGATCACGGGCGGTCCCAGATCTTCACCCGGTCGATCAGGAAGCGGGCCGGGAACGGCGTGGCCGCGGTCGGGGTACCGGCGTCGCCGCCGATGGCCAGGTTGGCGATCAGGTACATGGGCTCCGACGGCACGGCGGCGCCGGTGACGCGGAACCGCTCGACGCCGTCGATCGACCAGACGAGGAGCTTCGGCGCCCAGTCGAGGGTGACGATGTGCCACCCGGTCGAGAGGTTGGCGGTCCGCACCTCGCGGCGCTTCCGGGCGCCGCTGGCCGGGTGGAAGGCCATGGCCGGGAGGTCGGGGGCGTCGCCGCGGACCTCGAGCAGGTCGATCTCGGGGAGCGGCTTGTTGGTGACCGGCAGCATCCAGATCGCCGGCCAGGTGCCCTTGCCGGTGGGGATCCGGAACCGCACCTCGACCCGCCCGTAGGTGAAGGCGACCCGGGGCTTGTCCTGGGGCCGATCGCCGGGGCGGCCGCTGGAGATCATGCCCGAGACGTAGGGGAAGTGGCGCCCGTGGGCGTCGACCGAGCCGGGCTGGGCGGTGAGGCGCAGCATCCCGTCCCGCACGGTGACCTGCGAGCGCTGGTACCACTCGAGCTCGTCATTGGTGAGGATCGTGCAGCCGTCGGGTGCCCACCAGTGGCACGTGCCCCACTTCCCGCTCAGGGTGGTCCCCGAGAACTCGTCGGCGAACCGCAGCTTCCCGACGGCCGGCGGCTCGGCCGGGCAGCCGCCGGCCAGCAGGACGGACACCAGCACGAGGGCGGCCCAGAGGCCGAGGCGGCGCATCAGGCGGCCCGGCCCCTCCGGGCTCGATCGACGGCCGCGACCACGTCACCGGCACCGACCCGGCGGGCGACGCGCCACGCCTTGGTCCGCACCGGCTCGGGGAACGGGGCGACGGGGTGGCCCCGACCGTCGAGGACGGCGGCGAGACCGTCGACCTCGACGTCGTGGAGCAACGTGACCCGGGCCAGGGCCAGGGTGTCGTCGTCGCGGCTGCTCAGCGCCTCGCGCACGGCGCAGGCCGAGTCGTACCCGGCGGCCACGACGGCTGCCCGGACCCGGCGGTCGTAGTAGCCGTGGGGGTAGGCGAAGGAGCGGACGGGTGCGCCCAGGTGGGTCGAGATCTCCCGGCGGCTGTGGCTGACCTCGTCCTCGATGGCCCGGCGGCGGAGGGTGTCCAGCTCCGGGTGGGTGAGGCTGTGGGCGCCGATCTCGCAACCCTCGGCGTCGAGGGTGCGGATCTGGTCCCAGGTGAGCATGGCCGGCGGCGGCCCGCCGACGTCGTCGAGCCAGTCGGCCGTCCCGCCCACGGCGCCCGCCACCACGTAGAGGGTGGCGGTGAGGTGCCGCGCCCGCAGGGCGGGCCAGGCGTGCTCGGCGAAGTCGGCCAGGCCGTCGTCGAACGTGATGACGACCGGTCGCTCGGGCAGCTCCCGCTCGCCGCGGTAGGCGTCGACCAGCTCGCTCACCCGCAGCGGGGTGAGGCCCCGCTCGACGATCAGGTCGAGGTGGGCGGCGAAGCGGTCGGGGTGCATCACCCACGGCTGCAAGCCGGGGGGCGCGCTGGGCGCGACCCCGTGGTAGAGCAGGACGGGCACGGGGGCGGGCGTCATCGGGCGGCTCCGGCGGGGCGGCTCTGGGCCAGGCGACCCGGGGCGGGGCGGCGGGAGAGGCGGTGTCGAGTGCGCACGTAGCGCCACGGGCCCGAGAGCATGCCGGCCCGCTCGACCCGGGCCAGCTCGCGGTGGGTGTCCGGGCGACGGCTGTTGCGGGGCGACGAGGGGGCGAGGGCGTGGCGGGCGCCGCGGGCGGCGCGGCTGGCCATGTCGAGGGCGGTGGCCGGCCGGGCGACGACCAGGCTGGTGAGGTAGGCGGTCAGCCCGGCGCCGTAGCCGTAGACCTGGCGGCGCAGGGCCTCGTAGTCCCGGTGGTGGTGGTGGAAGACGATGGCGGCCGGCTCGTAGACCAGGCGGTGGCCGGCGGCCAGGACGGCGTGGATGGCGGCCAGGTCGTCGCCGCCGAGCGAGCCGCTGCCGGCGCCGAGGGCGTCGTCGAACCCGCCGAGGCGGCGCAGGGCGTCGGTGGCGAAGGCCATGTTGGCGCCCGAGCCGTAGGTGCCGGCGGCGTAGGGGAACAGCGGGTCGCGCCCGGCCTCGACCGTGGGGTCGACGATGCGGCGCTCGAAGCCCCTGGCGAACCCGGCGGCCCGCTCGATCCACCACTGCTCGTCGGTGCG
>DATHEV010000133.1:0-8692 GCA_035318405.1 Iamia sp. | reverse complement strand
GTCGTCGGCGTCGGGGCGGAGCGCGGTGGCGTTGCCCTCGTCGGTCTGGAGCCGCCAGACGAAGCCGGGGTCGGCATCGGCCATGGCGTTGATCGGGTCCAGGTTGTCCATGAAGTCGGCCAGCCGCGGGTCGCCCGGCGGGGCCAGGAAGCGACCGATGTTGACCTGCGCCACGTGCCAGTCCATCCCCCGATCCTCGCATGCCGAGCGGGCCTACATTGCGGGGGTGACGGTGCAGTGGCCCCTTCGGGGACGCGCTCGGGAGCTCGACGAGATCGTCGCCGTGCTCGCCGCCGGTCGGAGCGTGGTGCTCCACGGCCCCGCCGGGGTCGGCAAGAGCCGCCTGGCCGCCGAGGCCGCCGCCGCCGTCGGCGCCGAGCAGCGGCGGCCGGCCCGCCGCATCACCGGCACCGCCGGCGCCGCCGTGCCGCTCGCCGCGGTGAGCGGGCTGCTGGGCGGGTCACCCGCGGCCGATGCCCTCCGGGGGGTCATCGCCACCCTGACGGCCGGCGTCGGGGTCGCCGTCCTCCACGTCGACGACGCCCACCACCTCGACGACGCCTCGGCCACGGTGCTCCACCAGGTCCTCGAGCGGGGCGACGTCGCCGTGGTCGCGACCCGGCGCACCGGCGAGACGCTCCGCCCGCCGGTCGCCGCCCTGCTCGCCTCGCCCGCCCTCACCTCGGTCGGGCTCGACGTCCTGGCCCGCGACGACGTCGTCGACCTGCTGGAGGCGGTGCTGGGCGGCCCGGTCGAGGGCGGGACGGCCCGCCGGCTGGCCGACGTCTGCCAGGGGAACCCGCTCTACCTCCGGGAGATGGTCGAGGGCTCGCTGGCGGCCGGCACCCTCCAGCAGGCCGCCGGCCTGTGGCGGCTCACCGGCACGACCGAGGCCACGCCGCTGCTCGACGACCTGGTCGCCAGCCGGCTCGCCCCCCTCGACGACGCCAGCCGGGAGGTCCTCGAGCTCGTGGCCCTGGCCGAACCGGTGGCGCTCGACCTGCTCACGGTGGTGAGCGAGGCCCGCCGGGTCGAGGCCCTGGAGCGGGCCGCCCTCCTCGAGGTGCGCGACGACGGCGACGGCCTGCGCGTCTCCACCGTCCACCCCCTCCACGCCGAGCGCCTGCTGGCCACGCTGCCGGCGACGACCCGGCGCCGCCTCTCCCGGGCCCTCGCCGCGGCCACCGGGCCCGTGTCGCCGGCGTCGGTGGGCGTCGAGCTCCAGGCCGTCGTCTGGCACCTCGACGGCGGCGTCCCCCTGCCCCCGAACCGGCTGATCGAGGCGGCGCGGGCCGCCTTCGACGTCGGCGACACCGAGACCGCCGCCCGTCTCGCGGTCGCCGCCTTCGATGTGGGCGCGGGGACGGACGCGGCGCTGCTGGCGTCGTGGTGCCTGGCCGAGATCGGCCACCAGGACGAGGGCACCGACGTGGTCGAGCGGGCCATCGCGGCGGCCACCGACGACCGCGAGCTGGCCTTCCTCCGGATGCGGCGGTCGGAGGGGGAGTGGTGGAACGGGCAACGCCCGGACCGGGCCGAGGCCACGCTGGATGCGGCGGCCGGCGCCAGCGCCGTCGGGGCCGCCTTCGCCGCCGCCCAGCGCAGCGTGTTCGCCGCCCTGGCGGGCCGCCACGACGACGTCATCCGCCACGCCGCCGGCCTCGATCGTCACCCCGACCCCTGGGTGGACTCGACGACCAACCTGGCCCTGGGGCTGGCCGACGTCCTCTCCGGTCGCGTCGAGGCCGGCGCCGAGCGGGCGAGCGACGCCTTCGCCCGGGTGCAGGCTGCCACCCGGTCGTCGATGAACGGCGACCCCGGCGTGCACGTCGTGGTCCGCACGTACTGCCTGATCCTGGCGGGGGCGATCGCCGAGGCCGACGAGCTGGCGCAGCTCGTCTACGACGTGGCGGTCACCCGGCCCGGCCGCCAGGCGCGGGCGTGGGGGGCGATGCTGCGGGCCGAGGTCGCCCTGGCCCGGGGTCGACCACTCGACGCCCAGCGCTGGTTCGTGGAGGCCGAGGTGGGCTGGGCGGACGGGGAGCTGCCGGGGCCGGCCCGCTGGTGCGCCATCGGCTGTGGGCTGGCGTCGGCCCTCACCGGCCGGAGCGCCGAGGTGGACGCGACCCTGGCGCGGGCCGACGGCTACGACGGCACCGGCTTCGGGATCTGGGACCGACGGCGGGACCGGGCGCGGCTGTGGGCCGCACACCTCCAGGGCGACGGCTCCGTCCCGGCGCGGGCCGCCGCCGCGGTGGAGCAGGCGCGGGCGGTCGGCACCCACCAGGCGGCGCTCGAGCAGGCCCACGACCTCTGGCGACTGGGCTTCGGCGCCGAGGCCGCCGCGCTCGTCGGTGGCCCCCCGCTGGAGGGGGCCCGCAACGCCGCCCTCCGCACCGTGGTCGAGGCCTCGGCGGGTGACGACGTCGATGCCGTGGCCGCCGCGGCCGACGCCCTGGAGGCCATGGGCTGCCTGCTCGATGCGGCCGAGGCCATGGCACACGTGGCCCGCGCCCACCGGCGGGCGGGCCGGAGCCGCCCCGCCGATCGGGCCGCGGCCCGCAGCGCGGCCCTCGCCGGTCGCTGCCCCGGGGCGGCGACGCCGGCCCTGGCGGAGAGACGCTCGGCCACCGGTGTCTCGGCCCGCGAGCTCCAGGTGGCCCGGCTGGCCGCGAGCGGCATGACCAACCGGGCCATCGCCCAGCACCTCATCGTCGCGGAGCGCACCGTCGAGAACCACCTCTACCGGGTCTTCACCAAGCTCGGCATCGGGTCGCGGGAGGAGCTGGCCGCCGCCCTCCCGCCCGAGGCCTGACGGTCCGAGGCCCGGGGTCGACCGAGCCCGACCGTCGGCGCCATCAGCCGGCGACGATGAACGCCAGCTCGGTGGTGATGCCGAGGCCGACCCGGCGGCGCGCCTCGGTGCGATCGAGCGAGGACTGGCTGGGCACGGAACCGTGGTAGGCCCGGTACAGCATGATCGTCTCGACCTGGAGGGCGGTCCGCTCCCGGTACTCGGGCGACTCGCTGAACCCGGTCATGACCTGGCCGCGGTTGCGGGCGCCGCTCGCCAGCTGCCCGGTCCAGTAGGCCACGCCCGTCGCATCGCCCGGGCGCCCCAGCACGTTCAGGTACACCCGGTCGACGAACTGCCGGTCGGTCAGGCTGCCGTAGAGCGTCCGGAACTCCGGGGCACCGGCAAAGGCCCGGCTGATCTCGCTGAGGGAGACGCCGGCCCGGCGCTGCCCGACCCAGTGGTCGTAGCCGGCGGTGTCGGGGCGGCGCAGGAAGTAGGCCTGGTAGAGGCGGACGACCCCGGCTCGGGGCCCGCTGAACGACTCCCGCCGCATGTCGTCGACGACCACCTCGGCGCCGGTGCGGGCAAGGGTCTCGAGCTGGGCCCGCCGGGCATTGGCCTCGGTCGTGGTCAGCGGCCGCCCGAACAGTCGGGGGAACCAGTCGGCCACGACGGCCTGGCCGGTGCCGACGGGCTGGACGGCGACGGCGAAGGTCCGCGGTGCGCTCACCGACGAGCCCGTGCCCGTGGTCGACGAGCTGATGTAGGTCGCCACGAGGCCGTCGGCGCTCAGCTCCGGGTACCAGTGGCTGCGGCCGGTGCCGGCGGGGGGGTTGGAGGGCGCCCGGCTGTCGCTGAGGAGCTGGAGCCCGCCGAAGGCTCCGGTCGCGTAGACGTCGTGGTCGATGTCGGTGTCCTCGGGGAGCAGCTGTTGCCCGGTGGTGAAGGCGTAGGTCAGCCCGTTGCCGCTCATGACGTGGTTGACGACGAAGGCGTCGACCAGCCGGAAGTACGAGCCGCCGGGCGACAGATCGCGGACGTACAGGTCGCGGTCGCCGTTGGCACCCGGCCGGAGGTCGGTGGCGTCCGAGGTGAAGCTGACGACCTGGCCGCTGGCGCTGATCTTGGGATCGAAGCCGTTGCGGTAGAGGCCCTCCGGGGTGGTGGACACCACGTCGATGGCGCCGTCGGAGAGGCGGATGCGGCGGATTGGGGCGCTCCCGTCGAACCGGGCGGAGACGGCGTAGGCCCCGTCGCCGCTGAGCGATGCGACCCACCCGCTGCCGAAGGCGATGACGTGGATGGGCCCGTCCGGCAGGCGGCGGGAGAACACCCCCTCGTAGCCGAGCCAGAGCACGGCCCGCCCGTCGGCGCTGATCTGGGTCTCGAACGCGCTTCCGGCGCGCGTCCCGTCCGGGTGGAGGTTCACCCAGCTGGTGGTTCCGGTCCGACGGTCGCGGACGAAGACGTCGCCCTCGACGCCGAGGTCCTCGCCGGCGAGGTCGCTCGACGACGATGCGAAGGAGACGTAGCGCCCGTCGCCGCTGATGGACGGCGAGGAGGCCCCCCGGTTGCCGGCCCGTCCCTCGGGGGTGACGGAGATGGCCTCGGTGGTCCCCGTGCGGCGGTCGCGCAGATAGGCGTCGCCCACGCCGTTGTCGTCGGTGCTCGGCCCGCTGTCGGTGGTGAACACGGCAAGGCGCCCGTCGTCGCTGAGGCCCTGGGGGGTGACACGGTCCGTGGAGCGGAAGGCAGGCTCGGAGACGGCCGTCGACCCGAGGCGCGAGACCAGCACGGCGGGGCGCGGGCTGACCGCGCCAGCGGGATCGGGGGGCACGAGGGCGGCAGAGACGGCGAGGGCGGCCGAGGCTGCGGCGACGGCGAGGAGGCGACGGAGGAGGCGAGGCGGGCGCATGACCCGAGCATCCGCCCCGCCGCCGGTCAGGAGATTGAGTGGCCAGTACTCATCGCCCCCCCATGGTCACCATCACCGCACGAGGTTGACGTACGTGAACACTCACGTATGATCGTACGGAGAAGACCACGTACATCTTGGAGACCTCGTGGAACCCCTGTTCCCCCAGCCCGGATCGACCATCGCCCCGGCCAACGCGGTCGGGCGCGACCGGACCACCGATCGCGCCCGCCGAGCGTTCGCCGCGGGCAGCAACCTCGGCATCAACGATCCGAGGCGCATGGGCAAGACGGTGTGGCTCGACATCCTCTGCGCCGACCCCGGACCCGGACTGCTGGCGGTCAAGGTCGACTACGAGGGCGTGCGGACCAGCGAGGAGTTCCTGCTCCGCACCGTGAAGGCGCTCGATGCGTTCCAGGGCACGCCGCAGCGGGCACGGGCTCGGCTCAGCGCCCTCTTCCAGGGCGTCGAGGTCGCGGGCGCCGTCCCGGGGACGCCGATCTCGGTCAAGGTCGGGGTGTCGACCCGTACGCCAACGGACCTCCTCGGAGAGACGCTGGCCGCGGTCGCCGACCACCTGGACGAGGGTGTGCTGCTCGTCGTCGCCATGGACGAGGTGCCCGTCGCCATCGACAACATCGCGATCAACGAGGGCGCGGCATCGGCCAACCAGCTGCTCCAGGCGCTGCGGGACATGCGCCGCCGGGAAGGCCGCTTGCGATGGATCGTGTGCGGCTCGATCGGCTTCCATCACATCCTGCGCCGGTGCGGAGCGACCGAAGGTGCGATCAACGACCTCGTCAACCTGCCTCTGGGCCCGCTCGACGAGACGGAGGCCCGGGAGCTGGCCGCTCGGCTCTGCCTCGGGATCGGACGGCCGGCGGCGCCGGAGGTCGTCGCCGCGCTGACCGAGGAGGCCGGTCGCATCCCGTTCCTCATCCACGCCTTGGCGCACCACCTGCACGAGGCCGGGTCGGGACCGATCTCGGTGGGCGACGTGGCCACCGCGTTCGAGGACTTCATCGACGATCGGGACGAGAGCAAGGCGGTGACCCACCTGGTGACACGCCTCGATCCCCTCTACGGCGACCGGACGAAGGTGGCCGAGGCGATGCTCGACGAGGTGGCGCGGCAGGGCGCCGTCGCCCTGACCGACCTCGTCGCTGCTCATCCCGGCGAACCCGTGGGCGCGATCCTCGACGACCTGGTCGACGACCACTACCTGCTCGTGCGTCAGAGCATGGTCGGATGGCGCTACCCGGTCCTTCGACGGATCTGGGTCTCTCGCCGGAGGTTGGTCCCGTGAGCTCCGGTCCGACGCTGTCCCGCTACACCCCGTCGGTGATGGGCCACGACCTGTTGGAGCGGCTCTTCGTGGCGCGCGGCCGCCTCCTCGACGAGGTCGTCCGACGCGTCGAGGCCGCGACGCAGAGCACCGAGCGCAACCACACGCTCCTGGTCGGCCCTCGCGGCGCGGGCAAGACCCACCTCGTCGCCCTCGTGTACCACCGGACGAAGCACCTGATGGCCGATGGCGGTCGGCTGCAGATCGCCTGGCTCCCCGAGGACCCCTGGACGCTGGTCACGTATCGGCACCTGCTCGCGGAGGTCGTCTCCCGGCTCGAGCCTCCCTTCGAGGACCCCGTGCCGAGGTCGCCGGAGGAGCTCGAAGGGATCCTGGCCCGGCGCGCCGCCGAGCTCGGGCTCGTCGTGGTGATCGTCGAGAACCTCGACCAGATCCTGGATGCGATCGGGAACGACGGACAACAGCGGCTGCGCCACCTCTTGCAGACGGAGCGATCGCTGCTGCTCGTGGCGACGAGCACGACCCTCGACCGCTCGATGTCCGACCAGGCCAGCCCCTTCTACGGGTTCTTCACCACGAGTCGTCTGGAGCCGTTCGACGTCGACGAGGCGGCCGCCATGCTCACCGCCATCGCCGTCGAGCGGGAGGACGCTGCGCTGGTCGACTACCTGGCCAGCGACGAGGGCCGCGCCCGGCTCCGGACGATCGAGCACCTCGCCGGTGGCCAGCCGCGCATGTGGGCTGCTCTGGCGTCTGCGCTCACGGTCGACGGCCTCGACGACCTGGTCGACCTCCTGCTCACCCGCTTCGACGACCTGACGCCCTACTACCAGGAGCAGCTGGGTCGGCTGTCGGGCCAGCAGCGCCTGGTCGTCGCCGAGCTGGCCGAGGTCGACCGCCCGATCACGGTCAAGGAGCTGGCCGAGCGTCTCGAGATCGATCAGCGCAGCCTGGGCAAGACGGTGAGCGACCTGGTCGACCGTCGCTGGATGGCCGAGACGACCTCGCCCGTGACGGCCCTGCTCGACCGGCGCCGCACCTACTACGAGCTGGCCGAGCCCATGGCCCGCCTCTCCTTCCAGATCAAGGACAACCGCGGCGAACCCCTCCGGGTGGTGGTCGACTTCCTCAAGCACTGGTTCGACCCCCCCGACCTGGAGGCCTCAGCTGGTCGCGTCGTGGCGGCGTACCTGCAACTGGCGACCGAGGGGCAAGCCGCCGATCCCGTCGTGGCTGCGACCAGGGCGTTGACGGGTCTCCCGGGAACCGCTGCACCCGCAGCCCGTCTCCTGGGTGAGGTGGACGATGCTCTCGCTGCGCTTGCTGAGGGCCAGGCCGAAGCATTCCTCTGCCTGCCCGCGCCCGTTCGTGGGGCGCTCGAGGAGCGTCTCCAGAGCGAGGGACCGCACGCCGTGCGGGTCGATGTGCACTCCGCAGCTCTGGACGAGCTCGAGCCGAACGAGCACGCCGCGGCCATCCCGTGGGTGGGGAGGGCCTCGGAGCTCGTGGCCTCGGGTCAGGGAGATCCGCTCCTGCCCCGCATCCACCTGGTTCGGTGGATGGCTGTCGCTGGTGAGGTCGACGCCGCCATGGCCGCTCTGGGCGCCATCGAGGTCGCCCCGGGAAGGATCGACGACCAGCTGATCGCCTTCCTCGTCGTCGGCCTCGCCCTCTCCGACGCTGGCCGGCACGAGGAAGCTCTGGCGCTCGTCTCGGGTCACGCCGAGCACTGGAGGCGCACGGTAGGACAGGACGCCCTCGGCGGCCTCGTCATGGACGTCGTGGCCTTGGGCCTGCTCAGGCTGGCGGGTCGTGGTGAGGAAGCCGCGACGAAGTCGACAAAGATGGCCCCTGCGGTCGCCGCCGCCGACTACCGCCCGCTCACGCGGTTATTCACCCACGAGCAGGCACGCATCGAGAGTGCCCTGACCCGAGGCTCCTGATCTCGCCCGTGGTGGGGTGGGGGACGGACCTGGTACGGTCCGAAACCACAGCGATGTGATTCGTCCACAGGTGTGGAGAACCTCTGGGGACGACGCTGTGGACCACCGCAGGACCGGTCCGAGGAGGCCTCGTGGGCGACTCGTTCACCCACCTCCACACCCACACCGAGTACTCGATGCTCGACGGTGCGTCGCGCGTCGACCAGGTCGTGGCCGCCGCCGCGGCCGACGGCCAGCCGGCGCTGGGCATCACCGACCACGGCAACATGTACGGGGTCCTGCCCTTCTACAAGGCATGCCGTGAGCACGGCATCACGCCCGTCCTCGGGTTCGAGGCCTACATGGCCCACGAGCACCGCACCGAGCGGATCCAGACCCGGGGCAAGGTCGACGACACCGGCGGCGAGGGCGACGGCGGCAAGAAGGCCTACTACCACCTCACCCTGCTGGCCGAGACCAACACCGGCTACCGCAACCTGATCCAGCTGGCGTCGCGGGCCTTCATGGAGGGCTACTACTACAAGCCCCGGGTCGACTGGGAGCTGCTGGCGGAGCACTCCGAGGGGATCATCGCCTCCACCGGCTGCCTCGGCGGCCACGTGCTGCAGTCGTTGCTCAACGGCGACGAGCGCGCCGCGTTGGAGAAGGCCGCTCGTCTGCAGGACATTTTCGGCAAGGACAACTTGTTCGTGGAGTTGCAGGACCACGGCATCCCGGCCCAGCGCGAGACC
>DATHEV010000132.1:0-2343 GCA_035318405.1 Iamia sp. | reverse complement strand
CGGACCTTGCGGTACTCGGGCAGGGCGCGCCCCGCCTGGCGCATGAACCACACCGGGACGGTCGGACCGGGCTCGCCCCGGCAGGCGCGGAGGAAGGGGGCATCGGGGGACGGGGCCACGCCCCGAGGGTAAGGCCTGGCCCCCGGCCGGGGCTCGATCGGAGCAGGGCCCGCTCCGGGGGCCGGAGGATGGGCAGATCGCCCAGCCCGAACCGGCGGGAAGGGCACTAGAGTGGTCGACCCTTCGCCCACGCTCCGCGCGGGCCCGCCTCCGGGGGACCGGACCCTGCATCCAGAGCTCGAGGCCGAGCAGGCCTACATCGACTACGCCTACGAGTGCCTCGCGGCGGCGCGGGAACGGGCGACCACGCTCCAGACCATGGTCGAGGTCGGTCGCGGCGGCACCGAGCAGGCTCGGTTCGAGCGTGAGGTCATCTTCGACACGATCGCCCAGCGGCTGGTGCAGCTCCACCTGGGCGACGCCACCCTCTGCTTCGGGCGCATCGACACCGAGCCGCCGCCGCAGAACGGCCATGCGGAGCCGCAGACGGGCGAGGCGTACTACATCGGCCGGGTGGCGGTCGCCGACCCCAACCAGGAGGTCGTCGTCGTCGACTGGCGGGCGCCGGTGGCCGAGCCCTTCTACCGGGCGACCGGTCGGTCGCCCATGGGCCTGGCCCGCCGCCGCCACTTCGCCACCCGCGGGCCCACGCTCCTCGACATCGAGGACGAGCTGTTCGGCGACCGGGCCCTCGGCCTGGGCGTGGACGACGGCATCTCCGGTCACGGCGCCCTCATCGCCGCCCTGGAGACCGCCCGCTCCGGCCGCCTGGGCGACATCGTCGCCACCATCCAGGGCGAGCAGGACGAGGTCATCCGGGCCCCGATGCCCGGGATCCTCGTGGTCCAGGGTGGCCCCGGCACCGGCAAGACCGTGGTCGCCCTCCACCGGGCCGCCTACCTCCTCTACACCCACCGCTTCCCGCTGGAGGACCAGGGCGTCCTCGTGGTCGGGCCCAACCGCCTGTTCCTCGGCTACATCGAGCAGGTCCTGCCCTCGCTCGGCGAGGCCGGGGTCGAGCTGGCCGTCCTGGGCGACCTGATCGACGCCGTGCGGGTGCGCGACCGCGACACCCCCCTCGCCGCCCGGATCAAGGGCGACGCCCGGATGGTGAAGGTCCTGGCCAAGGCCGTGCGCGACCGCAAGCGGCCCCTGCGCCAGGACCTGGTCGTCCCCTTCGGGCTCACCCGGCTGCGGGTCACGGTGGCCGAGTCCGAGCGCATCGTCGCCGACGCCCGGCGCCGCGCCCGCCACCACAACGGCGGCCGCCGCTTCGTCGAGGCCGGGCTGTTCGAGGCCCTGGCCGCCAGCAGCCGCACCCCGCTCGATGCCAGCGAGGCCCGCAGCCGCCTGCGCTCCGCCCCCGAGATCAAGGAGGCGCTGGAGCGGATGTGGCCGGTGCTGACCCCCGCCGAGCTGCTCCACGACCTCTACGGCTCCAAGGGCCTGATCGAGCTGGCCGGGCGCCAGCACCTGTCGCCCGAGGAGCGGATCGCCCTCCACCGGCCCCGGTCCGAGGCGGTCGAGGCCGTGATCTGGCGCACCGACGACGTGCCCCTCCTCGACGAGGCCCGGTCGCTGCTCGGGGCCACGCCCCGGGGCAAGAAGCACGGCGACGGCGACGAGGTCCGCACCTACGGCCACATCATCGTGGACGAGGCCCAGGACCTCTCGCCCATGCAGCTGCGGATGCTGGGCCGGCGCTCGCTCAACGGCTCGATGACCATCGTGGGCGACATCGCCCAGTCCACCGGCGCCTGGCCCCATGCCTCCTGGGACGAGATCATCGACCTCCTGCCCCAGCGGCGCGAGCCCCGGCGGGCCGAGCTCACCGTCGGCTACCGCATCCCCGGGCCCAACATGGACATGGCCGCCCGGGTGCTGGTCGAGGCCGCCCCCGACCTCACCCCACCCCGCTCGGTCCGCCAGGACGGGCGCCCGCCCCGGGTCGTCCCCGTCAGCGCCCTCGACGGCGGGCTGGCCGAGACCGTGCTGCGCATCACCGCCGAGGAGGTCGAGGCCGTCGGCACCGGCAACGTCGCCGTGATCACGCCGGCCTCCCTCGTCGAGCCGCTGGCGGCCGCCTTCGCCGCCGCTGGCGTCGACCACGGGCTGGCCACCCACCAGGGCCTCTCCAACCAGGTCACCATCGTCCCCGTCGGCATGGTCAAGGGCCTCGAGCTCGACGCCACCGTCGTGGTCGAGCCGGCCGCCATCCTCGAGGAGGAGGTGCAGGGCGCCCGCGCCCTCTACGTCGCCCTCACCCGCGCCACGAAGCGCCTC
>DATHEV010000131.1:0-14739 GCA_035318405.1 Iamia sp. | reverse complement strand
TGCCCGGGACCTCGCGCCCGACCACGACTAGCCCGAGGGATCCGGACATGGACGGGCCGCCGCCCGACCTCCGAGCCGGTCGGAGTACGTAGGACGACGCATTGACGGGGCGGTGGGCCAGGGGTCTCATCGCACGGACCTGCCATCGTCGAGGAGAGACCATGCCGCGCCTGTACGTCGACTGCCGCGAGATGCCGAGCGAGAGCGGCTGCACCCTTGCCATCTCGGCGGACACCAAGGAGGAGCTGCTCGAGGCGGCGGCGGTCCACGCCGTCTCCGTCCACGGCCACACCGACGGTCCCGAGCTGCGGGACGGCCTGGCCCAGGTCATCCACGAGGAGGGCACCGCGGTCTGAGGGACCGGAGGGCTTTCGCCGCCCTCCGCCAGGGTGCAGGATGGGCCCATGGCCCCGTTCGGGGACGTGGCGCCGGCGCTGGACGTGTGTCGAGCCGCGGCCGGGGGCGCCCCGCGGGACGTCGTCGGCGCCCTGGCCCTCGACGCCCTGCTCGGCCTCGTGCCCGCCGACGGGGCGGTGTGGGCCGAGGTCGACGGGGCCGGCGCCGTCACCGTCGTGGCGCGCCCGGAGGCGGCCGAGGACGCCCTGCTCGCCGGCTACGCCGAGCACGTGGCCGGCCATCCCACCGTCGGCCCCGAGGGGACCGAGCCCGCGGCCCACCTGATCGCCGGTGGCCACCAGATCTGCCTCTTCCTCCCTGCGGGCGCGGGGCGCCGGGCCGGGATGGCCCTCCACCGCTCGACGTCGTTCCTGCCGGTCGAGCGCGACCGGGTGGACATGATCGTCCCCCTGGTGGCCTGCGCCGTCCTGGCCGCGACCCGGGCGCCGATGGCCAGGAGCGGGCTCCTCACCGCCCGGGAGGCGGCCGTCCTCCGATCGGTGGCCACGGGGATGAGCGACAAGCAGGCGGCCCGCGCGCTCGGCGTCAGCCCCCGAACCGTCGGCAAGCACCTCGAGCACATCTACGCCAAGCTCGGCGTCGCCGGTCGGACCGAGGCCGCGGTCCAGGTCTGGCAGCAGGGCTGAGGGATCTCCCGGGTCACGACGCCGAACCGCCGGCTACCGTCGCCCGATGGCTGAGTGGTCCGCACGGCTCGTGTGCGGCGTCTGCGGGCAGCAGGTGGATGCGATGGGTCCGGCTGTCGGCCAGTACGGCCGCGATGGCGACCGGACGTCGTCCTGGATCGCGTTCGTCGAGGACCTGAGGACGTCGGGCTTCGACCTCATCCACCCTCGGTGCTTCGCCACCGAGCGCGGCATCGATGCCCTCGTCGACCTCGTCCACGAGCACGACGCGGCCAACCGCGCCGGCGTGTCGCTCGCCAGGATCCGGGCCGACCCCTCGCTGCGGGCGCCGCATCCGGCCGGCCCCGAGCCGCCCGACTAGGTCGCGCTGGCGCGCACGGACTCGAGGAGGTCGCGGAGCTCGACCCGCTCGCCCTCGTCGAGGGCCTCGTAGGCCGGGGCCAGGGCCCGGTCGGTGGCCACCTCGGCCTCGTTCCAGGCCGTGTGGGTGTGGGGGTCGTCGACGTCCGGGTGCGGGCCGTCCCAGCCGAAGACCGGGAGCATCCCCGGCGTGCGGATCGACAGGGCGGCGTGGGGGCTCAGGCCGTGGGCGATGACGGCGGCGCCGTGCAGCCCGCCCCGCAGCTCGCGCAGCACCATGAGGCGGTGGAGGGCGAGCGCCGCGGGCCGGTCGGCGTCGGGCTCGGCCTGGGCCCGCCAGGCCCCGAAGCAGGGGGCGCCGGCGGGGCTGGCCGCCGCGTTCATCCGGCCCACCAGCTCGGCCAGGCGGGACAGGTCGGCGTCGTCGGCCGTGACGTGGCCCTCGGCCCAGCGGTGGCAGGCGGCGGCCCAGCGGTCGGCGGCGGCCTGGCGGGGCATCACGTTCCCGGCCCGGGTCCAGGACTCCTCGACCAGGCCGGGCTCGAAGAAGACGAAGGCGGCGGTGACGACGGCGCTCGGTACGTCGCCCAGGGCCCCGCCCCGGCCGGCGGCGTAGAAGTCCATGCCCTGGAAGCCGTCCTCGGCGGCGGCGACGTAGGTGGCCATGTCGAGCATGAAGCGGCTGGGCAGGTCGCCCACGACGCTGGCGGTCGCGGTGGCGGTGGCGTCGGGCGTCATCGTGCGCTCCTGCGGAGGTGGGATCGGGCCGGGGTCGACCCTAGGGTCTCGACGATGCCCGGCCGCCCCCTCCCGCCGCTCCCGCCCACGGCCGTCCTGTTCGACCTCGACGGCACCCTGTGCGACTCCGAGGCCGGGATCATCGAGCACCTGGGCATGGCCCTCGCCACCGTCGGCCTGCCCGTCCCGGACCGCGAGGTCCTGCGGGCGTGCGTCGGCCCGCCCTGGACCGACGGCTTCCCGTCGGCCGTGGGCGTCCCGCTCGAGCGCACGTGGGAGGTCATCGGGGCCTACCGGGCGACCTACGACGACGCCGCCGCCTCGTTGGCCATCCCCTTCGTGGGCATCACCGAGGTCCTCGACCGGCTGGCCGCCGCCGGCGTTCCCATGGCCGTGGCCACCTCCAAGCCCGACCACCTGGCCCACAAGATCATCACCGACGGGATCCTCGGGCGGTGGATGTCGGTGGTGATCGGGGCCGATCCCGACGCCGGCCGCCACTCCAAGGCCGACGTGGTGGGCGCCGTGCTGGTCGAGATGGAGGCGGCGGTCGAGCGGGCCGGCGTCGTGATGGTGGGCGACCGGTTCCACGACGTCCACGGCGCCGCCGCCCATGGCCTGCCGACCATCGGCGTCTCGTGGGGCACGGCCGAGCCCGGCGAGCTCGAGGACGCCGGCGCCGCCGTCGTCGTCGACACCCCGGCCGACCTGGCCGATCTCCTGCTGGGCGTCACCCGAAGAGGTGTGGCCACCGGCTGAGGGGGCAGGGGCGGCGCCATGTTGGACCAGCCCATCTCGCCCACGGGGAAGAGCATCATGCGGTCGCGGGAGGTGGTCTACGGCGTCGTGGGTGTGATGGCCCTCGGCACCGCCGTCTACGCCGTCGTCGTCGGCTGGCCACAGTGGTGGATCCCGCTGCTCGCCGGGCTGATGATCCTCGTCGGTGTGGCCCTGAGCCGGTACTTCCGCCACACGAACTGACTCGGGCTGCCGCGCCCGCCCACCGGCGGACGGTCGCGCGCTCGGCGACTCAGCCCCCGATGGCGTGGGCGCCGCCGTCGACGTGGACGATCTCGCCGGTCGTCGCCGGGAGCCAGTCGGACAGGAGGGCGACGACGGTGCGGGCCACGGGCTCGGGGTCGCCGATGTCCCACCCCAGCGGGGCCTTCTCGACCCACGGATCGGAGAGGTCGGAGAACCCGGGGATGCTGCGGGCGGCGACCGTCTTCAGCGGACCGGCGGCGACCAGGTTGACCCGGATCCCGCTCGGCCCCAGGTCCCGGGCGAGGTAGCGCGACGCCGACTCCAGCCCGGCCTTGGCCACGCCCATCCAGTCGTAGGCCGGCCACGCCACCGAGGCGTCGAAGTCGAGGCCGACGATGCTCGACCCCTGCTTCAGCAGCGGCCGGACGGCCCGGGCCAGCGAGGCGAAGGAGTAGGTCGAGACGTGGAGGGCGGTGGACACGTCGTCCCACCCGGCCCCGAGGAGGCCGTCGGGGTGGCCGAGACAGGCCTCGGGGGCGAAGCCGACGGCGTGGACCAGCCCGTCGAGGCGGTCCCAGCGGTCGCCGAGCGTCGTGGCCAGGCGGTCGAGCTGGTCGGCATCGGTGACGTCGAGCTCCAGGACGTCGACCGGGGTCGGGAGCCGCTTGGCCGCCCGCTCGGTGACGCTGAGGGCCCGGCCGAAGGAGGTCAGCACGACGTCCGCGCCCTGCTCCTGGGCCAGGCGGGCGCAGGAGAAGGCGATCGACGACGGCGTGAGGACACCGGTCACCAGGACGGTGCGGTCAGCGAGGAGCACGAAGGGGCCTTTCGGGTGTGACGAGGCGAACTCGGGGGGAAACGTGCCCCCACAGGGTCACGGAACCCCCCGAGTTCGCAGAACGGGGTGAGGGAGACGTCAGCACGGGGTGACGGAGTGGCGGCGTTCGACGCGGTGGGGGCGCTTGCCGGCGAGCCGGGTGAAGGCGGCGACGAGGTGCGCCCGCGTCGCGGCGGGCTCGATGACCTGGTCGACGTAGCCCCGCTCGGCCGCCACCGCCGGGGTGCAGAAGGTGGCCTCGTACTCGGCGATCAGCCGGGCCCGGGTGGCCTCGGGGTCGTCGGAGGCGGCGATGTCGCGCCGGTTGAGGATGGCGACGGCGCCGGGCGCCCCCATGACCGCGATCTCGGCCGTGGGCCAGGCGAGGACCAGGTCGGAGCCGATGTCGCGCGAGTCCATGACGATGTAGGCGCCGCCGTAGGACTTCCGCAGCACCACGCACACCCGGGGCACGGTGGCGGCGCAGTAGGCGTGGACCAGCTCGGCGCCGTGGCGGATCATCCCCCGCCACTCGAGGTCCTTGCCGGGCTCGAACCCGGGCGTGTCGACCAGCGTGAGGAGGGGGATGCCGGCGGCGTCGGCGGCCTGGACGTGGCGGGCCGCCTTGGAGCCGGCGGCGATGTCGAGCGTGCCGGCCCGGATCCGGGGCTGGTTGGCGATGACGGCCACGACCCGGCCCCCGAGCCGGGCAAAGGCGGTGACCACGTTGGGGGCGTGGTCGGCCCGGACCTCGAGCACGCTGCCCACGTCGGCGATGTCCTCGAGCACGGCCCGGACGTCGTAGGACTCCCGGGCGTTGGCCGGCACGATGGCGGCGGCGCGGCGGCAGGGTCGGTCGGCCGGGTCGGTGCTGGCGACCGGGGGCAGCGGGGTGTCCCACGACGACGGGTGGTAGGCGAGCAGGTCGGCGAGGGCGGCGATGGCGTCGTCGCGGTCGTCGGCCACCAGCGAGGCCAGGCCGGTGTCGCGATGGTGGGCGGCGGCCCCGCCGAGGTCGTCGGCCGTGACCTCGACGGCGGTGACGGCGCGCACCGCGGCCGGTCCGTTGACGTACACGCTGGCCTCGCGGGTGAGCACCACGTGGTCGGCCAGGCCGAGGATGGTCGACAGCCCACCGTGGCAGCCCCCGGTCACGGCCAGGAGCAGGGGGACGGCGCCCGACGCCCGCACGGCGGCGTGGGCGACCCGGCCCCAGACGGCGAGACCGGCCAGGTCGGCGGGGTCGAGGGCCAGCGAGTGGACGACGCCCAGCACCGGCACGCCCACGTCGGCGCCGAGCAGCAGGGCCCGCTCGACGACCTCGGCCTCGGCCACCGCATCCCGGCTCGACCAGCGGCCGCCCCCGACCTCGAAGTAGGAGACCGTCCGCCCGTCGATCTCGATCAGGCCCGCCCCGGCGATGCCGGGACGGTCGGCACCGATGGCGGTGGGCGGGCCCAGGCTGGGGCCGTCCAGGTTCGGTTCGGGGAGCGAGCGGGTGGGCTCCGGGTGACGACGGTCGGGCCGGGCCGGCGGCGTCGGCGGTGGGTGGTCGATCAGCCGGGCGGTGGCCAGGCCGGGCTCCGCCTCGGCCGCCTCGAGCAGGGCGGCGTCCCCGTCGGGTGCCGCCACGGGCGCGGTCACGGCGCGGTCCTCCCGTTCTGTCCACCCTGGTGCACCTCAGCGGTGCATGAGGGTGGACAGAACGGCAGCGGCACGAGGGGGATCAGGCGGGGGCCAGGACGAGGGCGGCGTTGTGGCCACCGAAGGCGAACGAGGTCGACACCACGGGGCCGACCTCGATCGAGCGGGGCTCGCCCACCACGACGTCGGCGTCGATCTCGGGGTCGACCTCGGTGGTTCCGGCGACGGGGGGCACCACGCCGTCGATGGCGCTGACCAGGGCCACGGCGGCCTCGACCGCCCCGGCGGCACCGATGAGGTGGCCGGTCACGCCCTTGGTCGACGTCACCGGCAGGGCACCGGGGCCGAACACGGCCGCCATGGCCCGGGACTCGGCGGCGTCGTTGAGCGGGGTCGACGTGCCGTGGGCGTTGACGTGGCGGATGTCGGCCGGGCTGAGGTCGGCCGAGGCCAGGGCCCGGCGCAGGCACTCGGCGGCGCCGGCGCCGTCCTCGGAGGGGGCCGTGATGTGGCCGGCATCGCAGGTGGTGCCGTAGCCCAGCAGCTCGCCGTGGATGCGGGCGCCGCGCCCGACGGCATGGTCCCAGTCCTCGAGCACGAGGAAGCCGGCGCCCTCGCCCATGACGAAGCCGTCGCGGTCGACGTCGAAGGGCCGGCTGGCCGTGCCCGGGTCGTCGGCCCGCTTGCTGAGGGCGCCCATGTTGGCGAAGGCGGCCATGGCCGTCGGGGTGATGGCGCACTCGGTGGCGCCGGCGATGGCGATGTCGGCGGTGCCGTCGCGGAGGAGGCGGGAGGCCTCGCCGATGGCGTTGGCGCCGGTGGCGCAGGCCGTGGCGACACACAGCGATGGGCCGGTGAACCCGTGGGCGATCGAGACCAGGGCGGCCGGCCCGTTGGCCATCATCATCGGCACGGTCATGGGGCTGACCCGGCGGGGACCCTTCTCCCGGCCTCGCTCGGCGTGCAGGCGCACCTGCTCCTCGAGCGTCGAGAGGCCGCCGACGCCGGAGCCGGCGACCACCGCGACCCGCCCGGGGTCGAGGCCGTCGGCGACGGCGCCGGCGAGCCCGGCGTCGCCCAGGGCGTCGGCGGCGGCGATGAGGGCGAGGTGTCCGCTGCGGTCGATCCGCCGGGCCTCGCGGGCGCCGATCCGGCCCTCGACGTCGAGGTCGGCCACCTCGCAGGCGAAGCCGACGGGCAGGTTGGTCGCGTCGAAGAGGGTGATGGGGGCCGCCGTCGCCTTGGCCGTGACGACACCGGCCATCGTGGTGGAGAGGTCGTTGCCGGCGGGCGACACGACGCCCATGCCGGTGACGGCGATCCGACGGCGGGCGGTCACGATGCGGCGTTCTCGCTCACGGCGGCGAGGACCACGTCGGCGGCGTCGCCCACGGTCTTGACGTCCTCCAGCTTGTCCTCGGGCACCTCGACCTCGAAGTGGTCCTCGAGGGCCATGACCAGCTCGGTGAGGTCGAGGCTGTCGGCCTCGAGGTCCTCGCCCCAGGTGGCGGTCTCGGTGACGGCGGCCGGGTCCAGCTTGAGCAGCTCGACGGCGGTGTCGATGACGACGGTGAGGACGGTGGCTCGATCCACGGGATCTCCTTGATTGCGGTTGGATGCCGATCAATGCATAGCGTTGCCATGCACAGCAGTGCGATGTATCAGTGGCCCATGGCCATGCCGCCGTCGACCGGCAGAACGGTGCCCGTGACGAACGACGCGGCGTCGGAAGCCAGGAAGGATATGGCGGCGGCGACCTCGGCGGGGGTGGCCATGCGGCCGAGGGGCACGGTGGCGGACAGCTCGTCGCGCCGGGCGTCCGGGAGGGCATCGGTCATGGCCGTGGCGACGGGCCCGGGGGCGACCACGTTGGCGGTGATCGATCGCGGCGCCAGCTCGCGGGCCAGGGCCCGGGTCAGGCCGATGAGCCCGGCCTTCGATGCGGCGTAGCTGGCCTGGCCGGCGGCACCGGCGTAGGCGCCCACCGACGAGACGGTGACGATGCGGCCCCAGCGGGCGCGCATCATGCCGGGGACGGAGGCCCGCAGGGTGCGGTAGGCGCCGTCGAGGTTGGCGTCGAGGACGGCCCGCCAGCGCTCCGGGGTGAGGCGGACGAAGAGGCCATCGTCGGTGATGCCGGCGTTGGCGACCACGATGGTGGGGGCGCCGAGGGCGTCGGTCACGGCCTTGACGGCGGCCTCGACGGAGGTGGCGTCGGTGACGTCGAGGGCCACGGCCAGTGCCCGGCCCCCCGCGGCCTCGATGGCGGCGACGACCTCCTTGGCTGCCACCTCGCCGCCGCGGTAGCCGACGGCCACGGCGCGACCGTCGGCGGCGAGAGCGCGGGCGGCGGCGGCCCCGATGGCCCCGGAACCCCCGGTCACGAGGGCGATGCGGGTGTCGTCGTCGACGGTCATGCGGCGGCGCCGCCCCAGCGCAGCAGGATCGAGCCCCAGGTCATGCCGGCGCCGACGGCGGAGGCGAGGATCAGGTCGCCGGCCTCGAGCCGGCCGTCGTCGGCCGCCTCGGCCAGGGCCAGGGGCACCGACGCGGCCGAGGTGTTGCCGTGGCGGTCGAGGGTCAGCACGACCCGCTCGGGATCGAGCCCCAGTCGGCCGGCGACGGCGTCGATGATCCGCCGGTTGGCCTGGTGGGGCACGTACCAGGCGACGTCGTCGATGGTGGCTCCGGCCCGGCGCAGGGCCTCGGCGCCCGAGTCGGCCAGGCCGCGGGTCGCGGCCCGGAAGACCTCGGGCCCGTCCATGTGCAGCCAGCGCCCACCAGGGGGGACCTCGAGATGGGGGACAAGGGCGGCGTCGCCGTCGAGCACCGAGGTGATCATCCCGGGTCCGGCGGCGGCGTCCCGTTCGGAGGTCTCCGAAGGCGGTGTCTCGAGGACCAGGGCGCCGGCGCCGTCGCCGAAGAGCACGGCGGTGCTGCGGTCGGTGGGGTCGACGAGGCTCGTCATGCGCTCGGACCCTATGACGAGAGCGACCCGGCTGGTGCCGGTGGCCACCGCGGGGAGGGCGAGGTGGAGGGCGGTCACGAACCCGGCGCAGGCGGCGTTGACGTCGCACGCCGCCGCCCGGGAGCCCAGCAGCCCGGCCACGTCGGCGGCGGTGGCGGGGCAGGAGCGGTCGGGCGTGGTGGTGGCCACGACCAGGAGGTCGACCTCGTCGGGGCGCCGGCCGGCGCGGGCGAGGGCGGCGGCGCCGGCCCGGGCGGCGAGGGCGGCGGTGGTGTCGGCCGGTCCGGCGATGTGGCGGGCCCGGATGCCGGTGCGGGACGAGATCCAGTCGTCGCTGGTGTCGAGCACGGCGGCCAGGTCGTCGTTGGTGATCGGCGGGCCGGGCACGGTGGCCCCCCAGCCGGTGAAGGAGACGGCCAGACGGGTGCCGACGTGCGTCCCCGCCGTGCGGGCGTCGAGCACTGTCATGCGGCGTCGATGGCGTGGAGCCATGCCACCGGCTGGCCGGCCCGCACCCGCTCGCCCGGCAGGGCCAGCATCCCCATGAGGAAGCCGCCGAAGGCGCTGGTCACGGGGACCTTCCGGCCCAGGCTCTCGACGGTGCCGACCGAGACGCCCTTGGTGACGACCTCGCCCTCGGCGGTGCAGGTCTCGGGCGGGAGGGGCTGGAAGGTGCCGGCCTCGGGCGCCACGATCAGCCGCGTCGGCAGCCGCAGGTCATCACCCTCGGGTGCGATATGCGAGGTGTTGCTCATCGGTGTGCCATCCGATCGGTCGAGATGCAGGGCCGGGCGGTGGTCGGCGGGCGCCGATGAGCGCCGCCGCCGAAGAGACGACTGTGCTGTCTGGTTCGCTCGCTCACTTGCCAACCCCCCAGAGGGCGGGGAGGAGCGCTTCGACGTCGTCGGGGGTGGCCGCCGACAGCGGCTCGACGTCGTCGCGGCAGCGCTTGGCCAGGGCGGTCAGGGTCGTGCCCGGGCCCAGCTCGACGAGGCGGCGGGCGCCCAGGTCGAAGAGGGCGTCGACCGTCTCCCGCCAGCGCACGGGCCGGACCAGGTGGGTCGACAGCCGCTCGGCCCAACCGGTGCGGGCGAAGTGGGCCTCGGCGTCGTGGTTGGTGACCACGGGGGCGGTCAGCGGGGCGAAGGTCACGGCCTCGACGGCGGTGCCGAAGGCCTCGGCCGCCGGCGCCATCAGCGGGGTGTGGAAGGCGCCGCCGACCGCCAGGGCCTTGATCTTGCGGACGCCGACGCCCTTGGCCGCCACCTTGGCCGCCTCGATCCCGGCCGGCGTGCCGCCGATGACGATCTGGCCGGGGGCGTTGTCGTTGGCGAGCCACGCCTCGTCGACCTGGGCCACGGTGTCCTGGGCCTGCTCGGGGGTGGCGCCGAGGAGGGCGATCAGCCCACCGGGGGAGGCGTCGGCCGCCGCCTGCGTCACCGCCGCCCGGGTGACCGCCAGGGCCAGCCCGTCGGCCGGGTCGACGGCGCCGGCGGCGACCAGGGCGGTGATCTGGCCCAGCGAGTGGCCGGCGAAGGCCACCGGCGTGCCGATGAAGGGCTGGGCCGCCTCCCAGACCAGGAGGGAGGACGCCAGGACGGCGAGCTGGGCGTCCTCGGTGCGGGACAGGTCGGCGTCGGGGTCGAGCAGCAGCGGGGCGAGGGCCCGGCCCGAGGCCTCCTCGGCCCGCTCGACGGCGACCCACGCCGGGTGGTCCCGCCAGGCCCGGCCGAACCCGGCGACCTGGCTGCCCTGGCCCGGGAAGGTGACGGCCACGCCGTCCGTCCCCTCCCTGTCGTCGGGCGCGGGCGGCGCCGGGGCGGCAGCGGGGGGACTCGGGGGAGTGGACATCAGGGACTGGGACCGGCCCATGGCCCCAAGGGTTTCCTGTTACCCGCCGGTAACTCCGACTACTGACCGGTAACTGCCGGTACTGGCCGGTATGTCACACGCCGGCAACACCCCCGAGACCCTCCCGTCGATCTCTCGCTTCGTAACCCCTGGTGGGTGGTTAACGTCCGAGCCTCGTGCCCTCCGACGCCTCCGACGCGCTCGTCGCCCTGCTGCCCCACCGGCCCCCGTTCCGCTTCGTCGATGCCGTCGACGCCTGCGAGCCCGGCGTCCACGTCACGGCCCGCTGGCGGATCACCGGTGACGAGGCCTGGCTGGCCGGCCACTTCCCGGGTCGGCCGGTCGTGCCCGGCGTCCTGCTGACCGAGGCGCTGGCCCAGGCGGGCGCCATCGGCGTCCTGGCCGACGAGGCCCATGCCGGCCGGCTCCCGCTTCTCGGGGGGGTCGAGGACGCCCGCTTCCGGCGCATGGTGGTGCCGGGCGACGAGGTCGTGCTCGACGTCGGCCTGGAGCGGGTGAGCCGGCGGGGCGGCTGGGGCGTGGGCCGGGCCACGGTCGACGGCGAGGAGGCGGCGCGGGGCCGGATCCTCTTCGTCTTCGCGCCGGGGTGAGGTCCCCGCCGGGTCCGGCGTAAGGCCCTCCGACCCCGGTGGTCAGGTCTCGCACACCACGAGACCTGGAGGTCCGCCATGAGGAAGCTCCTCATCACCGCACTGCTGTTCGCCATCGCCCTGGTCGCGTCCCCCGCCGCCGCCCGGACCGCCTACGCCCCCACGCCCCAACCCGGCGCCGGGACCGGACCCCGGGCCGGCGAGGTCTCCCTCGGGTCGTTCGTGGCCCCGATCCGCACCCGCGGCGGCACCGCCTCGGGGCCCGGCGGAGCCGACACCCTCAAGGGCGGCCCCGGCTGCTCGATCCAGTGCATCACCGGGGGCGTGGCCTACGGCCGGGGCCCCGACGCCCGTCTCGTCGTCACCACCGACAGCCCGGCCACGATCCGGATCGTCGTCAGCCGGGCCGGCTACTACCGCCAGATCGTGAGCGACGCCGGCAAGACCTCGTTCAGCGCCGACTTCGACGACCTCGCGGCCGACACCCACTACGACGCCTTCGTCAGCGCCGTCGACGGCGCCGGGCACATGGCCAACCGCTCGGGCTCGTTCCGCACCCTGAAGCGCAACGCCCACGTCGTCTTCAACGAGGCCCACATCACCGAGGCCCCCTTCGGTGACGAGCCCTACGGCGCCCAGATCTGGTTCGAGGGCAACCCGGTGTCGACCTTCAGCGCCGGCGATGCCGACGACGGCGTGCTCCACCTCGGCGCCCAGTCCCACGGCGCCGACGACACCGACCGGTACCTGGACCTGGCGGTCGAGCTGACCCAGTACGAGGACACCGACGACGTCTGCGAGGTCACCTTCGACGCCGACCTGCCGGCCACCGGGTGGGGCGACTGCGAGTTCGCCGCCAGCGTGTGGTTCCCGGGTGGCGACCTCGCCCTCGACCTCGACGACCGCCCGTCGGGGGCGGCGGTGAACGACTACTGGATCGGCGAGACCCTCGTCCTCCCCGGGGGCGAGGCCCTCCCCGTGGGCTACGGCTACCCCCTGAAGTTCACCGTCCTCGCCGCCGTCCACGTCACCTGGACCTGAGGGTGAAGCTAGATGTGGACGAGGCGGAGGGAGTCGGTGGCGACGCCCTTGTAGTCGGGGGAGCCGGAGAGGACGGCGACGAGGTCGCCGGTGCGGACGTGGCCCTCGGTGCGGGCGATGTCGATGGCCTGGGCGACCTGGTGGCCGATGTCGAAGGGGCCGGGCAGGGCCACCGGGGTGGCGCCCCAGGACAGGGTGAGCTGGCGGAGCGTCCGGGGGTCGGTGGAGAAGCCGAGGATCGGCACGCTCGGGCGGTAGCGGGCGATCGACCGCACGGTGAAGCCGGTGCGGGTGATGCAGATGATCGAGGTGGCCCCGCTCTCCGACGCCGCCCGCCAGGCGGCGTTGGTCATCGAGTTGGTGACGACGTCGTCGGGGGACATCCGCTGGGCGGCGTTGAGCTTCGACACCTTGGCCGCCCACATGTCGTAGTCGAACTCCTCGTCGGCCCGTTCGGCGATGCGGGCCATGGTGGCCACCGAGAGGATGGGGTCGCGGCCGATGGCGGTCTCGCCCGAGAGCATCACCGCGCTGGACCCGTCGAAGACGGCGTTGGCGATGTCGGAGGTCTCGGCCCGGGTGGGGCTGGGGGCCGACACCATCGACTCCAGCATCTGGGTCGCCGTGATGGCCGGCTTCCCCAGGGCGATGCAGCGGGCGATGATCCGCTTCTGGAGGTGGGGCAGCTCCTCCAGTGGCATCTCGGCACCGAGGTCGCCCCGGGCGACCATCACCGCACCGGCGGCCTCGATGATGCCGTCGAGGTTCTCGACCGCGGCCCGGGTCTCGATCTTGGCGATGACCATGGGCCCGGCCGGGTGGGGCTCGGTGCCGACCCGGCGGATGTCGTGGGCCGAGCGCACGAACGACACCGCGATCATGTCGACCCCCTCGGTGACGAAGGCGTCGAGGAGCCGGAGGTCGTGCGGCGTCGGGGTGGGCACCCGCAGCCGCTCGGACGGGATGTGGACGCCAGGGCGGCCCTGGAGCAGCCCACCGTGGAGGACCCGGACCCGCAGCGAGTCGGCCATGGCGTCGATGACCTCGACGACCACGCCGCCGTCGCCGAACACCATGCGGTCGCCGCCGTGCATGTCCTGGAGCAGGCCGGCGTAGTCGACGTGGATGCGCGTGGCATCGCTCGGGTCGTCGCCCGGCGCCATGATCACGGTGGAGTCGGTGGGGACCTCGGCGCCGCCGTCGGGGAACGTGCCGGCCCGGACCTTGGGCCCGGGCAGGTCGGCGAGGATGCCGAGGGGCCGCCCGACGGACACCTCGACCCGCCGCAGCCGCCGGTAGCGCTCGATGGCGTCGTCGAGGGTCCCGTGGGAGAGGTTGATGCGCACGACGTCGACACCGGCCTCGACCATGTCCTTGAGGGTGGCCTCGGACTCCGAGGCCGGCCCCATGGTGGCGATGATCTTCGTACGACGGCTCACCCAGCCAGTATGACTGTCGCCGGCGCGAACCCCGACGGACCTTTCACCTGTTCGTCGGCGTGCCTCCCGACCGATGCCCCCCGATCCCGCTCCCGCCACCCGCCTGACGACCCTCTGGCTCGGCCTCCGCCCCGCCCAGGGACCGCCCCGGCTCGCCGACTGCCTGCGGGGCGGCCTCGGGGCCCTGCTCGGCATCCTCGTCACCGGGCTGATCGGCCGGCTGGCGCTCGGGTCGGCCGGCGACCTCCCGTGGATCGTGGCCCCGATGGGCGCGTCGGCCGTCCTCGTCTTCGCCGTGCCCGGCAGCCCCCTGGCCCAGCCCTGGTCGGTCGTCGCCGGCAACGTGAGCTCGGCCCTGGCCGGTCTCACGGCGGCGTGGCTGGTCGGGCCGGCGCCGCTGGCCGCGGCCCTCGCCGTCGGCGGCGCCATCGCGCTGATGATCGCCCTGCGGTGCCTGCACCCACCGGGCGGTGCCTGCGCCCTCACCGCCGCCCTGGCCCCGCCGGTCGTCACCGGCCACGGGGCCACGTTCGCCTTCTGGCCGGTCGGCCTCAACTCGTTGGTCCTCGTGGCGGTCGGCATCGCCTTCCACACCGCGCTCGGCCGCCGCTACCCGCACGTGGCCCCGGCGCCCGCGCCCGCCACCGGGCGGACCGTCGACGCCGCCGGCCGGCGCGGGGTCGAGGTGGCCGACGTGGCCGCGGCCATGGCCCGCCTCGACCAGGGTCTCGACGTGGCCCCGGCCGATGTGCTCGCCCTCGTCCGCGACGCTGAGGCCCACGCCCTCGACCGGCGCCTGGGCGGCCTCCACTGCGCCGACGTCATGACCGGCGACGTGGTCACGGTCCGGCCCGACGACAGCCTGTTCCGGGTCCGGGTGCTCATCAACGAGCACCGCGTGAAGGCCCTGCCGGTCGTCGACGAGCGGCGCCGGGTGGTCGGCATCGTCGCCATCGTCGACCTCTTCAACCTCGACGCCGGCGACCTGACACCCGTCCGCCAGCTCATGACGACCGACGTGGCGACCGTCCACGAGGAGACGCCGGTGGCCGCCCTCGTCGAGCTGATGGTCGAGCGGGGCCATCGCCACATCCCGGTGGTCGACGAGGGCGACGGGCTCGCCGGCCTGGTGTCGCGCGCCGACCTCATCGCCGTGCTCCACCGCCTCCTGCTCGAGGGCCAACGCCCGAACTCGGTGGAGTAGGTGACGCGTTCCGGGCGCCTACCCCACCGAGTTCGCTCG
>DATHEV010000130.1:0-2652 GCA_035318405.1 Iamia sp. | reverse complement strand
TACCTCCAGTACGCCACGGGCGTGCCCGAGCTGCTCGTCGGCCTCCACGTGCTCGGGTCGATGCTGATGTGGGCAGCCGCCCTGCGTCTCTACCTCACGCTCACCGAGCCCCTGCCGGCGCCGGCCCCACCCGTGCCGGCCGACGACGCCCGTGACCCGTCAGCCGCCCTGCCGGCGGCGGGGGGATGAGCGATGCCCGACACCGAGACCGCACCCCTGGAGGTGATGGAGCCGGACCTCGCCGAGGACACCGACCTCGCCCGGCCGTGGCAGGTCATCGTGTGGGACGACCCCGTGAACCTCATGCAGTACGTCACGTGGGTGTTCCGCAAGCTGTTCGGCTTCTCCAAGGCCAAGGCCACCTTCCTCATGCTCCAGGTCCACAACGAGGGCCGCGCCATCGTGTCGACGGGACCTCGCGAGAAGGCCGAGCTCGACGTCTTCCGGCTCCACGAGCACGGGCTGTGGGCGACGATGGAGCAACAGCCGTGAGCTCGGGTCGGTCCTGCGCCCCGGAGGGCTGACGTGGCCCGGCGTCTGGTGACCCGCAAGCGGGACGGCACCTTCATCCTCAACCTGGACGACGACGAGCAGGCGCTGCTGACCGCCCTGGCCGAGCAGCTCGACCCGCTGCTCGACGACCCGTCGGCCGACCCCGGGCTCCGGCGTCTGTTCCCCCCGGCCCGCACCGACGACCTGCTGGCGGAGGCGCAGTGGGAGATCGAGCAGGGCGCCAACCTGCGCGACGCCCGCCGGGCCGCCCTGGATGTGGTGCGGGCGCCGGCGGCGGGGCCGCTGACGGAGGACGCCGTGGTGGCCTGGGTCCAGGGCATCAACGCCCTGCGGCTGGTGCTGGGCGAACGGCTGGAGGTGCAGGGCGACCAGCGGGCCGAGGAGGACGCCTTCGACCGGGCGCTGGAGCTGGCCGAGGACCCCGGCCGGCCCACCGAGGAGCGCGATCGGGCCCTCCGGATCGTCCACATGTGGCAGGTCTACGAGCTCCTCGGGGCCATGGTCGCCCACGCCGTCCGCGCCCTCGACTGAGGCGATCCGATGCAGGTGGCGGAGGCGGCGGTGCGGGATCTGCGGCCGCTCCTCACGTCGGGGCGGGCGGCGCTGGTCGACCTGCTGTCGGGACTGTCCTCGTCGGCGTGGCGAACGCCGACCGAGGCGGGGCACTGGACGGTCGGCGACGTCGCTCGGCACCTCCTCGACGACGACCTCGGGATGCTGTCGCGCGGGCGTGACGGCGACCTGTCGGGCCTCATCCCCGGCTCGGTCTCGCACCAGGACCTCGTCGCCACCCTCGACGCCAAGAACGAGCGGTGGGTCTCGGCGGCCGCCGGGCTGAGCGCTCGGGTGGTCACGGACCTGCTGGCCTGGTCCGGCGCCGCGGTCGACGCCTTCCTCGCGACGATCCCCCTCGATGCCCCTCGGCACGTGAGCTGGGCCGGGGGCGCGGTGCCAGCGTGGGTCGACGTCGCCCGCGAGCTGACCGAGCGGTGGGTCCACGGTCGCCACATCGCCGACGCCGTCGGTGCCGTCGTCGACCCCGACCCCGTGCGGGCCGAGGTGCTGCGGACCTTCGTCTGGGCCTTCCCCGCCCAGCTGGGTCCGGCCGCCGAGGACGCCGTGGTCGGCGTGGCCCTGGGCGACGACCGGTGGTCGCTGCGCCGGTCGGGCTCGGCCTGGTCGCTGGACGTCGGCCGGCCGTCTCGTCCGGTGGCCACGCTGGCGCTCGACGCCGAGCCGGCCTGGCGCCACCTCACCGGCCTCCCGGTGGCCGCGGGCGCGGTGCGCACCACCGGCGACCCGGACCTGGTGGCCCGTCTCCTCGCCGTCCGCAGCATCATCGTCTGATCACCAGAGGCCCGGCGGGCCGGCCCGACTACCGTCGACAGCGCGCCGGCCCTGCCGGCCCGGGCCCCCGTCGTCCAGCGGCCCAGGACATCGGCCTTTCAAGCCGGCAACGCGGGTTCGAATCCCGTCGGGGGTGCCAGAGCACCGGCGCGGACCGGCGCGGATGGGGCCGGGTCGCGGCGGCCGGCCGCCAGTGACGGCTGTGTGCGGAGTTGGTCAGTGGTTGACTTCGTGGAGGGGCCGGTCCACAGCGAGCCAACGCTCACCTCCGGAAGGTCGGGGAGCGGCGGGCAAGGGGAGGGATGCGTATGAATGTGCGCCGATTGACGCTGGGTACCCTTGCGGTCGCTGGCCTGGCGATAGGAGGCGGGGCGGGCCTCCGAGCGGGAGGAACGCCTGCCGAAGAGATCACGCAGGCTGGCGAAGCGTCCCCGATGGTCTGTTGCCGTCAGGGTTCCGGCAGACAGCCGGTGGGGTCGTGGACAACCTCGGCCTCGAGGCGGCGGTTGAGGAGCCGACGATTGCGACGACCTACCGGGACTCCGGTGATTCGTCCACGTACATCACGGTGGTGACGGGTGCGTCGGACGTCCTCGAGGCAATGGTGCCGCTCCGGGGCCAGCGCGACGTCGCCTCGCCCGCGGGGCTGTTGGCTGAGTTCGACAACGGTGGCGGGAGTCCAGTTGTGGCGGTGCCCGCACCTGAAGGCGAAGGCCTGTGGAAGGCCGTCATCATCGGGACGGAGGGATCAGCTGCCGATCTGCGGGCGGCTGGAACGGCGGCCGCCCAAGA
>DATHEV010000129.1:0-6365 GCA_035318405.1 Iamia sp. | reverse complement strand
GGTGGCCCGGCTGGGCGCCCTCCGCGGTGCGGTCGTGGACGAGACGCAGGTCATGGCCATGGCCACCCGGCTGGCGCAGCAGGCCGGCCTCGTGATCCGGCCCGACCGGGGCGAGGAGCCGGGCGACGCCTGGTGAGCCCGGGTGCGACTGGTAGGTTGGCGGTCGCACCGCTCGGACACGGGGATGCATGGAGCTCGTCAAAGGTCATCGCGGCAGGGTCGACCAGCTCACGTCCGCGACCACGCTGGAGCTGGGCGTCACCCTGGCCGGCCCGTCGACCTACGACGTCAGCCTCTTCGCCCTCGACGCGGACGGCCGGCTGAGCGACGACGCCTACCTGGTCTTCTACAACCAGCCGGCCTCGCCCGATGGCAGCCTGCGGGTCGCGGCCCGGGCCGACGGCGGCGACTTCACCGTCGCCCTGGACGCCGTGCCGGACTGGATCCACCGTCTGGTCCTCACCGTGGCCATCGACGGCACGGGCACCATGGCCCAGCTGGGGCAGGGCCGCATCGTGGTCCGCGCCGGCGGCCAGGAGGTCGCCGGCCACACCACCACCGGGGCCGACTACGCCGGTGAGCGGGCGCTGATGCTCGTCGAGCTCTATCGCAAGGACGGGTGGCGGCTGACGGTCGTGGACCAGGGCTTCGACGGTGGCATGGCCGCGCTGGTCCGTCACTTCGGCGGCGAGGTCGACGAGGCGCCGCCCGCCCCGCCACCGCCCGCCGCGCCCCCGCCGCCCGCCGCCGCGGCTGCCGCGCCACCGCCGCCGGCGGTGAACCTGGGCAAGGTCACCCTCGACAAGGGCCGGGTCTCGCTGGCCAAGAACCAGACCGTCTCCCTGGCCAAGGGGGGCAAGCCGATGCTGAGCAAGGTGTCCATGGGCCTGGGCTGGGACCCGGCCACCGCCGGCAGCAGCATCGACCTCGACGCCTCCTGTCTGGTCATGGACGCCAACGGCGAGAAGCTGGACATGGTCTGGTTCGTCGCCAAGACCGGCGCCGGCGGGGCCGTCGTCCACAGCGGCGACAACCTCACCGGTGCGGGCGAGGGCGACGACGAGGTCATCACCGTCGATCTGGGCCAGGTGCCGCCCGCCGCCGACGTCCTGCTGTTCACGGTGAACAGCTACAAGCGCCACCCCTTCACCCAGGTCGTCAACGCCTACTGCCGTCTGTTCGACGAGGGCACCGGCGCCGAGCTGGTCCACTTCGCCCTCACCGGCTCGGAGCCGCGCACCGGCGTCTTCATGGCCGCCCTCTTCCGCAGCGGCGCCGGCTGGGACATGACCGCCCTCGGTGTCTTCGAGGACGGCCGGACCGTCCGGGAGATGGTCGGCCCGGCCAAGGCGGTCCTGGCCACCCTGGACCGCACGTGAGCGAGCGCAGCGAGCGAAGCCGGAAGGACGCCAAGGCTCATCGGTGCTGTGCCATCCCGTTCGATGGGCACCGGACGGTGCACCGATGAGTCGAAGCATCTCTTGGCACTTCACGGAGGAGTCCGTGTTCAGCCCGGGGTTCTGGTACGTCGACTGGGGCGACCCGGTGAACGAGGGGATCATCACCCTGACCCAGGCCGTCTCGATGGCCGACACGCCCATGTGGTGCATCCACGAGCACGCCCTGGTGCTGCGGCGGATCGTCGCCGCCTCCGAGAGCCTGCTCGACGATCTCGACCAGGCCCTCAGCCACGACTTCGACGAGCCCCGGCCGGTGACGGCCGACTCGCCCCTCGCGGGCACGGTCCTGGCCGCCTACCGGTCGCTCCACCACGCCTACATCCTCCTGGTCGACGCCCTGGTCGAGTCGCGCAAGGGCCGGCTCGAGCGCGACCTGCGGGCCCAGCGCGACGAGGCCGCCGACCTCTGCCTGGTGATGGCCGACGCCTACAACTGCACCCTCCACCTCCGCCGCCGGCTCCCCGATGACATCTGAGAGGGCTGCGACCCAGGCGCCCGTGCGACCCGTCGTGCTGGCCGACCTCGACGGCACGCTCGTCCACTCCCGCCGGCGCGTGCCCGAGCCCGACGGCCACCTGGTCGTCGAGGTGTACGAGGGCCGCGACGTCGGCTTCATGACACCGGAGGCGTGGGACCTCCTCGCCCAGGTGCAGGCGCGCGGCTACCTGGTCCCGGCCACGGCCCGGACCATCCGGCAGTTCTCCCGGATCCGCTTCCCCGAGCCCCCCCGCGTGGCCATCCTGGCCGGCGGCGCCATCGTCTGGGTCGACGGCGAGATCGATCCCGTGTGGGACGCCGAGGTCCAGGGCCGCCTCGACGCCGCCGGCGCGTCGGTGGTCGAGGTGGCGGCCCGGCTGGGCGAGCTGCCCACCACCGAGCCGCCCCGCATCGGCGACGACCGCTTCGCCTACGTCCGGGTCGCCCCCGAGGCCGACGTGGCCGGGTTCACCGCCTGGTGCGCCGACCGGGGCTGGCGCGTGGTCCACCAGGACGGGCGCATCTACTGCCACCCCCACGGCCTCTCGAAGAGCTCGCCCCTGCCCCGCGTGGCCGAGCTGGTCGGGGCCGAGCCGGCCATCGCCCTGGGCGACGGCCTCATGGACGCCGAGCTGCTCTCGGCCGTGCCCGTGGCCCTCACCCCTGCGGAGGGGCCCCTCTGGATGTCAGGCTGGCGTCAGGGCTCCAGCGTCGACGGCTTCGGGCCGGCCTCGACGACGCTGCTGCTGGCTGCCGTGCTCGACTCCATCAAGTCTTCCGATCCCCATCCCCCCGACCCACCGCCGGTGGGTCCGACCAAGGAGAGCAATTGACCACCGCGAGCGAACCGGGCCCCTCGGCGCCCACGGGCGCCCCGTCCCCCGACGGGTTGGGCTCCGAGCTCGACCTGTCGACCGTCGACCTGGCCAACGGCCTCGACGACGCCGGTGTGGCGGAGAGCCGCCGCCGGCACGGGACCAACGCCTTCGCCCCCCTCCCCGAGAAGTCCTGGGTGGACTTCTTCAAGGAGGCGCTGATGGACCCCATGGTGCAGATCCTGGTCGTCTGCGCCGCCATCGCCATCGTCGTCGGGATCATCGAGCAGGACCCGGTCGAGGGCATCGCCATCATCTGCGCCATCGCCGTGGTCACCGCGGTGGGCGTCCGCAACCAGCTCAAGGCCCAGCGTGACTACACGGCCCTCGACGCCCAGTCCTCGGCCATCCAGATCCGGGTGATCCGGGGCGGTCGGGTGGTCGAGATCGAGGCGTCCGACCTGGTGGTCGGCGACGTCCTCGAGCTCAACACCGGCGACGTCTCGCCCGCCGATGTGATCTTCGCCAAGGGCAACGAGGTCCTGGTCGACGAGAAGCACATCACCGGCGAGCCCGACGCCACCAAGCACATCGAGGACACGATCTACGCCGGGTCCCGCATCCTCGACGGCTCCGGCCGGGCGGTCGTCGGCGTCGTCGGCGACAAGACCCTGCTCGGCGGCATCCGGGCCAAGCTCAGCGCCGACCGTGAGGTCACGCCGCTGGAGGAGCGCCTCGAGGTGCTCGCCGGCCGCATCGGCCGCATCGGCATGGGCGCCGCCGCCTTCACCGCCGCCGCCCTCATCATCGGCGGTCTCGTCCGCGGTGAGTACATCCACGACGGCATCACCACGACGTTCGACTTCGGGTTCAACGGCGACACCGGCGAGCTGGTGCTGTTCGCGGCCACGGCCGCCTTCACCATCATCGTGGTGGCCGTCCCCGAGGGACTGCCCCTGGCGGTGACCCTCGCGCTGTCGTACACGACCCGGAAGATGGCGACGGAGTCGATCCTCGTCCGCGAGCTACCCGCGTGCGAGACCATGGGCGCCGGCACCATCATCTGCACCGACAAGACCGGCACCCTGACCGAGGGCTCGATGAGCCTCGCCTACCTCTGGGTCGGCGGCCAGGAGCGCGAGATCGAGGGCGCCGAGCGCACCACCGAGCTCGACGAGATCGCCGGTCAGGCCCTCACCGGCTTCGCCATCAACTCCAGCGTCGACCTCGCCCGCGACGACGACCCGCCCCACGCCGTGCGGGTGCTCGGCAACGCCACCGAGGGCGGCATCCTCAAGTGGCTGGACCCCGAGGGTCACGACTACCGCACGATCCGCGATGGCGCGGACATCCGCGAGCGGCGCGAGTTCAGCTCGACCCGCAAGCACATGGCCACGCTGGTCCACGAGGACCGGGGCCCGATCCTGTACGTCAAGGGCGCCCCCGAGATCGTCCTCGGCATGTGCTCGGGGCTGGCCTCCACCGGCGACATCGACGGCGAGACCACCCCGCTCGACGAGGAGGGCAAGGGCGCCATCGTCGCCCTCGTCCGCGAGTACGCCGCCCGCGGCTACCGCACCCTCGGCATCGCCTCCCGGCACGTCACCGAGGGCTCGAAGATCGACGACGTCGACGAGGACCTGGTCTTCCAGGCCCTGTTCGTCCTGTCGGACCCGATCCGGACCGAGGTCCCCGACGCCGTGCACAACTGCCAGAAGGCCGGCGTCAAGGTGATGATGATCACCGGCGACATCCCCGAGACGGCCGGCGAGATCGGCCGCCAGGCCGGCATCGTCACCTCGCTCGACAACGTCGTCGAGGGCAGCGAGTACCGCACCTGGACCGACGACAAGGTCCGCGAGGTCTACGCCGCCGGGAAGATGGAGGCGCTGGCCCGGGCCCTGCCCGAGGACAAGGAGCGTCTGGTCACCATCCTCCAGGGCCTGGGCGAGGTCGTGGGCATGACCGGCGACGGCGTGAACGACGCCCCCGCCCTCAAGAAGGCCGACGTCGGCTTTGCCATGGGCTCCGGCTCGCAGGTCGCCCGCGAGGCGTCCGACGTGGTGATCGTCGACGACAACTTCGTCTCCACCGTGTCGGCCATCCGCTGGGGCCGCAGCGTCTTCGAGAACCTGCGCAAGTTCGTGCAGTTCCAGCTCACGGTGAACGTGGTGGCCCTGCTCACCGCCTTCGCCGGCGCCCTGCTCGGCTTTGGCACGCCGCTCACCGCCGTGCAGCTGCTCTGGGTGAACCTGATCATGGACTCCTTCGCCGCCCTGGCGCTGGCCCTGGAGCCGCCCACCGACAAGCTGTTCGAGCAGAAGCCCCACGGCCGCACCGAGCCCCTCATCTCCAAGCAGATGTGGCTCAACGTGCTCGCCTCCGGCCTGCTCATGTTCGCGGTGATGATGACGGTGCTGTTCGCCCCGGGGGCGTTCGGCCTGAAGGACGGCGACGACCCCGGGCTCCGCCAGGAGGCCACCGAGCACGTCCAGAACGTCGTCGGCGACCGGGATCACGTCGACTTCGCCGACTACGACGACGACGGTGACGACACCCTCTCGTCGGCGGAGCAGGCGAAGGCCATCGACGAGGATGCCGACCGCCGGGCCGACATCTACCGGGACTCGTTCCTGTTCAACACGTTCGTGTGGCTCCAGGTGTTCAACGCCTTCAACGCCCGCTCGATCCGGGCCGACCGGACGCCGTTCGCCAACCTGCGCAACAGCACGTCGTTCATGGCGATCATCGCCATCATCGCCGTCTCCCAGGTGGCGATCATGTTCATCGGCGGGTCGGTGTTCTCGATCGTCCAGATCCAGGCCGACGAGTGGGCCAAGAGCCTGGTCATCGGGGTGTGCATCATCCCGATCGGCTTCGCCATCCGGGCCCTGGGCCGAGCCCTCGGCACCCACCACAGCACCCAGCTCAACTCCTGACCCGCTAACCCGACGACCGAAACTGCGACCCTGGTCCACCCATGAGGTGGACCAGGGTCGCCGTTTGGCGTTCGGACTAGCGGAAGAGACTCGCCTGACCGTCGGCTGCATGCTCCCGTTCGAAGTGCTTGCTCAGCATGGCCTTCTGGCCTTGATAGTTGGAACCGGTCTCTTTTCCGTAGAGCAGAGTCGGCACCGCCCGCACCGTCTCGTATGTCAGCCGGCAGACGGGCTGGCCCTGCTCGACCATGAAGGGGACGTCCCGAGCGCGAACCTCGAGCACCGCTCGGCTGCCTGGTGGCGGTCGCCGAGGCCTTGGCCCCTTCACCGGCTTCGGTGGCCTTGGCACATGGCCGAAACCGGGGTCGAAGAACCCGGCGTAGTGAGAACGGAGCTCGCCAGCAGATTCGGCGTACGCGCTCATCTCGGATGCGTACTCAGGGGGAATCCGGACAGCCTCGTTGGAGATCAACAAGTAGAAGTCGTCGGGCTCGAGTACGACCCGAGGGGCGTCTGCTTCCCGGTACACCGGCTCCCAGAAGTCCCGTACCCGATGGACGCCGATGCGGGTGAGATCGAGAACTCGAGAGTTCCTTCGAGCTCGATAGCCGACCAGTCCATCCTCGCCCTCGAGGTCAAGTGTGAGGAACAGGCCGTCGTGCATCACCATCTGG
>DATHEV010000128.1:0-3458 GCA_035318405.1 Iamia sp. | reverse complement strand
TCGACCTCCTCCTCACCCTGGGCGCCGACCCGACGATCGCCGAGCACGAGCACGGCGGCACCCCGCAGGGCTGGGCCCGCTTCGCCGGGCACCAGGACCTGGCCGACCACCTCGCCGCCGCCGAGCGGACCTGGTTGGCCGACCGCCGTCGCGGTAGCGCCGGCCGATGACCGAGGCCGCCCCGCGCACCGAGGCGCCGGGCGACGGGCGGGAGCGCACCTCCGACGGGCGCCACATCGTGGTCGACGGTCGACGCTGGCGAGCCACCGACCCGTCGATCCCCGACCCGCTGCGCAAGGAGCTGGTCGCCGAGCTGATGGCGGCCCGCCGCGCCGTCCGGAGCGACCCGGAGTCGGCGCGGCCACGGGTGCAGGACGCCAAGGTCGCCCTGGGCGAGCGGGGCGACCCGTGGTGGGACGAGCCCTCCGACGCGGCGCGCCGGACCCGTCTCGCCGCCACCGTCCGGACCCTCGCCCGCCACCGCGCTCCCGACGGCACCACGTGCCCCTCCGACGCGGCCCGCGCCGTCGGCGGTGAGTCGTGGCGGGACCTCATGGACCTCACCCGCGACGTGGCGACGGGCCTGGCGCGGGCGGGCGAGGTGGAGATCACCCAGGGGGGAGAGGTCATCGACCCCGACGAGGGGTGGACCGGCCCCATCCGCCTGCGCGCCCGCTCCTGACGCCGACACCCAGCGCGAGCGCACGGCAACGGAGCGCGTGCGAGGGTGCGGCTCATGCCGGCGCACATCGTCACGCTCAGCTGCCCGGACCGGCACGGGATCGTGGCCTCGGTGGCGCAGGGGATCGTCGAGCTCGACGCCAACATCGTGGCCAGCGCCCAGTTCAGCGACGAGACCAGCGGGACCTTCTGCATGCGGACGCGGATCGACGCCCCGGTCGAGGAGCCGGCCGAGGTGGCGGCCGCGCTGGCCGCGCGGGCGGCAACGCTCGGCGCGGCCGTCGCCGTCCGCCGGGTCGACCGGCCCGTGCGCACGCTCGTGCTGGTGTCGAAGCACGACCACTGCCTCCTCGACCTGCTGTACCGCTGGCGCGCCGGCGAGCTGGCCATCGACATCGTCGGCGTGGGGTCCAACCACCCCGACCTCGGCCCGCTGGCCGAGCGCGACGGCGTCGGGTTCCACCACCTCCCCGTCACCGCCGCGACGCGGGACGAGGCCGATGCCCGGCTCCTGGGCCTCGTCGACGAGCTCGGCGTCGAGCTGGTGGTCCTGGCCCGCTACATGCAGATCCTCTCCCCCACGGTCTGCGCCGCCCTGCCGGGCCGGATGATCAACATCCACCACTCGTTCCTCCCCAGCTTCCGCGGCGCCCGGCCATACCACCAGGCCTGGGCGCGAGGGGTGAAGGTCATCGGCGCCACCGCCCACTACGTCACCGCCGAGCTCGACGAGGGCCCGATCATCGACCAGGACACGGCGCGGGTCACCCACGCCCACGGCCCCGACGAGCTGCGGATCGTCGGCCGCGACCTCGAGCGCCTCGTGCTGGCCCGGGCCGTCGCCGCCCACGCCGAGGGCCGGGTCTTCCTGCTCGGCCCCCGCACCGTCGTCCTCCCCTGAGCGGTCGTGCTCAGGCGGCGCAGGGCGCGGGGTCGACGTCGGCGAGACGGACGATCACGTCCTCGCACGTGACGGGTGGGCGGGAGCCGAGGGTGGCGCCGTAGGCGATGGCGGAGAGGGTGACGGCGAAGCCGAACAGCTGGACCGGCGAGAGGTCCTGCCCCAGGACGACCCAGCCCATGACGGCGCCGGTGACGGAGGCGGCCAGGCCGAGCAGGGGCGGGGCGGCGGCGGGCAGGCGCCGGATGCCGCGGAACCAGAGGACGTAGGCGAGGGCCGTGCCGACGAGGCTGAGGTAGGCGACGCCCGCCAGGTTCCGGCCGGTGAGCGCCGGAGGTGGGCCCTCGACCAGCAGGGCGACGGGGGTCAGCAGGACGGCGCCGACGAGGAGCTGCCAGCCGGTCGCGGCCAGCCGGTTGGCAGGGGCGGGGAACCGCTTGGTCAGGACCACGCCCATCGAGAACGAGACGTTGGCGGCAACGGCGGCCAGCAGCCCCACCGGGTCGATGTCGGCCCCGGGCCGCACCACGACGAGGCCCACGCCGACGGCGGCGACCACGCCGACCGCCAGGTCCCGCGGGCGAGGCCGGGCCCCGGTGACCACCCGGGTCAGCAGGAGGACGAGCAGAGGCTGGACGCCGCCGACGGCCGCCGCCACGCCGCCGGGCAGCCGGTAGACGGCGACGAAGAGGAGCGGGAAGAACAGCCCGAAGTTGCAGACGGCGAGGGCGACGGTGCGGCCCCACTCGCGGCCGTGGGGCCGCCACCGGGAGACGAGGGTGCCGAGCAGGACCAGGACGACCCCGGCCGGGGCGACGCGCAGCCAGGCCACGAGCAGCGGGCGGCCGTCGGGCAGCAGCTCGGTGATGGTGACGTAGGTGGTGCCCCAGGCGATGGGCGCCAGCACGGTGGCGAGCGCTGTCGGGGAGGCTCCATTCGTCTTCATGCTCATCATCTTAATGTTAAGATGATGAGTGTCAAGACGATGGAAGCCGGCGCGTAGGCTCCAGGCCCATGCCCCGCCAGCAGGATGCCGTCGACCGCATCAGCGCGCAGTGGGCCGCGGTCCGGCCCGACGTCGACTCGTCCCCCCTCGCCGTCATCGGCCGGGTGTCGCGTCTGTCCCGCCTCGTCGACAAGCGGCTGGCCGAGAGCTTCGCCCGCTTCGGCCTGGAGGCGTGGATGTACGACGTCCTGGCGACCCTCCGCCGGAACGGCGAGCCCTACGAGCTCACCGCCGGCGAGCTCGTCGCCCGGGCCATGGTCACGACGGGGGCGATCACCAACCGCATCGACCGGCTCGAGGAGCGGGGCCTGGTCGAGCGGGTCACGGCCGCCGACCGGCGCAAGGTCATCGTGCGGCTGACCCCCGCCGGCCGGGAGCTGGTCGACGAGGTCGTCGGCCCCCACATGGAGGTCGAGGAGGAGATCCTCGCCGCCCTGTCCCCCCGTCAGCGTGACGACCTGGTCCGTCTCCTCCGCACCACCCTGCTCACCCTCGGCGACACCGCGCCGGGCTAGGGCGTGTCCTGTAGTTCGTGCCGGCCCGACGCTGGACCACGAGGTGCCTGGCACCAGCTGGTCCCCGGACCACGAGGTGCCAGGCACCTCGTGGTCCTCGGCGCCTCCGGACATTCACAGGACACGCCCTAGCAGGGTGCGGAAGAAGGGCCGCCGGAGGCGGTCCTTCTTCGGTGGGCGTGTCGGGGGCTGTCTCTGTGGAGGGTTCGCCGGCCGGTCGGGGCCGGTGGTGTGGCTTGTCGCAGCCGATCCGGGGCGGCCCGGTGGTGCTCGGCGTCGGTGGCTACGCGGGTTGGGCGTCGAGGGCGGTGATGCGGATGATGTTGTAGGTGGCGGTGGTGAGCAGGAACCAGGC
>DATHEV010000127.1:0-14204 GCA_035318405.1 Iamia sp. | reverse complement strand
CGAGCGCCGCCGCCACCAGCCCGGAGACGGCCGGCGACGTGTCGAGCAGAGCCGGCAGCAGGACGGCCACGACGAGCAGGACGGCCACCGCCCGCCCCGGACCCCGGCGGAGGGAGCCGCGGGCGAGGAGGACCACCAGGCGGGTCACGACGCCCCCGCCGGCTGCGTCGTCGATGGCCCGGCCGCACCGACCTGGCGTCCGTCGCGCAGGTGCTCGACCCGATCGGCCCAGCCGGCCAGACGGGTGTCGTGGGTGGCCATGAGGACCGCCGTCCCCGCCTCGGCCAGCGAGGCCAGGAGACGGACGATCTCCTCGGCCGCCACCGTGTCGAGGGCGGCCGTGGGCTCGTCGGCCAGCACGATCTTCCGGTCTCCCACCACCGCCCGGGCCACGGCGACCCGCTGGCGCTCGCCCCCGGACAGCTCGCCGATGCCCCGCCCGGCGGCGTCGCCCAGGCCCACCCGGTCGAGGGCGGCGCGGGCCTGCTCGTGGGCCCGGCGCACCGGGACGTGGTCGAGCAGGAGGGGCAGCGCCACGTTGTCGAGGGCGTCGAGGCCGGGGAGCAGGTCGAGCCGCTGGTGCACCACGCCGATCAGGCGGCGGCGTCGGGCGGCCCACGCCCGCCGCCCGGTGGCGACGACCGTCTCACCGTCGACCACGACCTCGCCCTCGGTCGGGGTCACGAGGCCACAGGCCACGTCGATGGCCGTGGTCTTGCCCGATCCCGAGGGTCCCATGAGGGCGACCATCTCGCCGCCGGCGAGATCGACGCGGAACCGTTCGAGGGCCCGCACGGTGGCGGGGCCCACGGGGCGATCGACGGTGACGTCGACGAGACGCAGGAGAGATGGCTCGCTCACGGGTGTTCTCCCTCGGAGGGTTCGGTCGTGGTCTCGGGCGCCCGGCGCAGGCGCTCCTCGCTCAGGTCCAGCCAGCGGATGTCGGACTCGAGGCGGACGGCGCCGGCGTCGGCGGCGAGGCGGGTCAGCAGGTCGTCGTCGCCCTGGCGCTGCTCGCGCCGCAGGGCTCGGAGCCGGTCGAGGAGCTCGGCCCGCAGGCCGTCGACCACCCCGAGGGCCTCGACCGGGGAGGCGGCGGCCGAGAGGAGCACCCGGAGGACGAGCTCGTCGCGGGGCGAGGCGTCGGAGGGGGCGTGGGCCAGCCAGGCCCGGGCCCGCTCCCGACCGGCGTCGGTCAGGCGCACCCGGCGGCGGCGAGCGTCGGCCGGGTCGGGCTCGTCGTCGGTGACGAAGCCGTCGCGGCCCAGGCGCTCGAGGGTCGTGTACACCTGCCCGGTGTTGACGGTCCAGCGCCCGGCGGTCCGGGCGACCAGGTCGCTGGCCAGCTGGTAGCCGTGCTTGGGCTCATCGCGGAGGAGGACCAGGAGGCCATCGGGAACCGACACGTCGGCATCATCGCGCATGACTACTCAGTAGTCAATACTCAGTAGTGAGTGACCGCCGACCGTCGGGATCGGGCCGGGAGGTTGCTACCATCGTCGTAGGAGAAACCCCATCCAGGAGAGGCAGGCCTCATGGCCGTCCAGGATCTCGACCTCGGTCGCTACAAGCTCGGTTGGGCCGACGAAGAGGACTACGTCTTCAAGCCCCGACGAGGGCTGTCCGAGGACATCATCCGCGAGATGTCGTGGATGAAGGGCGAACCCGACTGGATGCTGGAGTACCGGCTCAACAGCTACCGCCGCTTCCTCAAGCGCCCGATGCCCAACTGGGGCGGCGACATGTCGGAGATCTTCTTCGACCAGATCTACTACTACATCAAGCCCACCGAGGGTCAGGTCGACACCTGGGAGGCGCTGCCCGACGCCATCAAGGACACCTACGAGAAGCTGGGCATCCCCGAGGCCGAGCGGAAGTACCTCGCCGGCGTCACGGCCCAGTACGAGTCCGAGGTCGTCTTCCACCGCAACCGGGAGGACCTCGAGGCCCAGGGCGTCATCTTCTGCGACATGGACACGGCCCTCCGGGAGCACCCGGAGCTGGTCAAGCCGTACTTCGGCTCCGTGATCCCCATGAACGACAACAAGTTCGCGTCGCTGAACTCGTCGGTCTGGTCGGGCGGCTCGTTCATCTACGTGCCGCCGGGCGTCGAGGTCTCGATGCCGCTCCAGGCCTACTTCCGGATCAACGCCGAGAACATGGGCCAGTTCGAGCGGACGCTGATCATCGCCGACAAGGGTTCGAAGGTGCACTACATCGAGGGCTGCTCGGCCCCGACCTACACCTCGGACTCGCTCCACTCGGCGGTCGTCGAGATCATCGTCAAGCCGTCGGCCCGGGTCACGTACACGACCATCCAGAACTGGTCGAACAACGTGTTCAACCTGGTGACCAAGCGGGCCCGGGTCGAGGCCGAGGGCCACATGGAGTGGATCGACGGCAACATCGGCAGCCGCCTGACCATGAAGTACCCGGCCGTCTGGCTGGTCGGCCCCAAGGCCACCGGCGAGGTCCTGTCGGTCGCCTACGCCGGCGCCGGCCAGCACCAGGACACGGGGGCCAAGATGGTCCACGCCGCCCCGGAGACCAGCTCGAAGATCGTGTCCAAGTCGATCTCGTCCCACGGCGGCCGCACGTCCTACCGCGGCCTGGTCCGGGTCGAGGACGACGCCTACGGCTGCAAGAGCCACGTCCAGTGCGACGCCCTGATCCTCGACGCCGATTCGGTCAGCGACACCTACCCCTACATGGAGGTGGGTTCGCACGACGCCCGGATCGGCCACGAGGCCACCGTCAGCCGGGTGGCCGACGAGCAGCTCTTCTACCTGATGAGCCGGGGCCTCACCGAGGAGCAGGCCATGGGCATGGTGGTGAACGGCTTCATCGAGCCGGTCACCCGCACCCTGCCGATGGAGTACGCCGTCGAGTGGTCCCGCCTCATCGAGCTCCAGATGGAAGGCAGCGTCGGCTGACCGAGCCTTCGGCGCCGTGAGCGACGAGCGTGATCCTCGGGTCGATGCGTACATCGACCCCCTGCCCGAGTGGCAGCAGGCGGTCTGCCACCGGGTGCGAGAGCTGCTGCACGCGGTCGACCCCGAGGTGACCGAGACGATCAAGCGGACGGTCCAGCCCTACTTCGTGCTCCAGGGCAACATCGCCGCCCTCCAGTCCACCAAGGACCACGTCAACGTGTTCCTCTACGACCCCCTGCTCGAGGATCCCCGGGGCATCATCACCCGGGGCCACGAGGGCAAGACCGGCCGCCAGGTCATGATCTACGAGGGCGACGAGATCGACGACGAGGGGCTCTCGGACCTCTTCGCCCAGATCGTCGCCCACAACCGGGCCGGCGGCTGGCGCCAGATCCAGGCCGCGGCCGGCGGCTGAGACCGGGAACCCGGTGCGCACGGCGGTCGTCAGGGCTCCCGTGCGCCGCATCCTCGTCCTCGCCGTCGTGACCGCCGCCGTGGTACTGGGGCGCTCGCCGGCCCCGGCGGGGGCGTGCACCTGCGTGGAGCAGACCGTCGACCAGCAGGCCGCCGACGCCGACGTGGTGCTCGTGGGCGAGGTCGTGGATCAGGCCCCGTCGGGTGAGACGGAGATCCACGACGCCGTGCGCAACCGCATCGAGGTCGAGCGGGTCTACGTCGGCGAAGCCGATGCGGAGGTCGACGTCCTCGCCGGCGCGGTCGCGTCAGGCGCCTGCGAGTACGGCTTCTCCCCGGGCCGGTACCTGGTGTTCGCCCGGCAGGACGACGACGGCCTCCACACCGACTGGTGTGCCGGCAACGTGGCCCTCGGCGAGACGGCGGCGGCGCCGGTCGCGCTCGGGTCGGGCGAACCGCCCGTCCCGCTCCCGGTCCCGCTCCCGCGGACGCCCCAGGAGGACGGCGGCTCCGGTCTGGTCGGGTGGGCCGCCCTGGCGGCTGGCGCCGTGGCCCTCGGCGTCGGCGGGACGACGCTCTGGCGGCGACGGCGATCCCCGGTCGCGTAGCGGCAGACTGGCGGGGTGCCGATGCGCCAGGACTGCAAGTTCTACGCCAGCCGGGTCCTCGACAGCGGCGACACCATGCGGACCTGCGAGCTGGACCTCGCTCCGGAGGCCCCGTGGCGCTGCCCGGCCGACTGCGCCGGCTTCGAGCCCCGGCTGGCCGACGTCGGGTGGCAGCGCGGCAGCCTGGCGGCGCCCCGCCTCCCGGCCGAGCCGCCCGGCCTCGACGAGCGCGGTGAGGAGATCGCCGCCCTGCTGGACGAGGCCGAGGCCATCGTGAGCGGGGCGGCCTCGATCGCCCGCTCCGAGGCCGAGCAGGAGTGGGCCCGCCGCCAGCGCCGAGGCCGGATCCGCCGGCTGTTCCGCCGCGACCGCTGATGCCGGTCGACCTGCCCGGTCTCGTCGCCGACCTCGAGGCCGAGACCACCGACCTGCTCGCCCTCGTCGGCCCGCTCCCCGCCGAGGACTGGGAGCGGCCCACGCCGGCCGAGGGCTGGCGCATCCGCGACCAGGTGAGCCATCTCGCCTACTTCGACGACGCTGCCGTCCAGGCCCTGGTCGACCCGGACGGCTTCCGCGCCGCTGCGGCCGAGGTGATGGGCCGCGGGCCCGACTTCCCCGATCGGGTGGCGAGCGATGCCCGCACCCTCGCCGCGCCCGCCGTCCGCGACTGGTTCACGGCGGCCCGCCGCTCGCTGCTGGAGGCCTTCGGCCCCGCCGATCCCGGGACCCGCCTGCCCTGGTACGGCCCCGACATGAGCGCGGCCAGCTCGGTCACGGCCCGGCTCATGGAGACGTGGGCCCACGGCCAGGACGTGGCCGACGCCCTCGGCGTGGAGCGCACCCCCACCATCCGGCTCCGCCACATCGCCCACCTGGGGGTGGCCACCCGGGCGCACTCCTACCGGCTGCGCGGGCGAGAGGCTCCGGCCGAGCCGGTGCGGGTCGAGCTGGACGCCCCGGACGGCGAGCGCTGGACGTGGGGCGATCCCGACGCAGCCGAGCGGGTGGTCGGCCCGGCCCTCGACTACTGCCTCCTCGTCACCCAGAGGCGACACCTCGACGTCACCGCCCTGGAGGCGACCGACGGAGCCCGGGGTTGGCTGGCCATCGCCCAGGCCTTCGCCGGCGCTCCCGGACCCGGCCGCACGGCCTGATCGGACACCCGTCACGCGGCTGGGGCTGGCGGGGGAGCGGCCGGTAGCCTGCACCGTTGGCCCGACATCGGTTGCGCGGGCCCGTCGCACGAACCGGAGACCCCCCTGAGCCCCACGCCCGACGATCTGGCCCACCTCCCCGGTGACACCGCGACGCGGGCGGCGGCGGCCGGTCGGGCCGAGGCCGCCGGGCTGCCCAGCCCCGACGCCGAGGAGTGGCGCTACAGCCGCATCGACGAGCTCGATCTCGGCCGCTTCGCCGCCGTCCTGGCCGCCCCGGACCACGATCCCGGGGCCGTGACCGCCCTGCCCGACGGCGAGGGTCCCTGGGCCGCCGAGGTCACCATCGTCGACGGGTGGGCCCGCGCCATCGTCGTGCGCGACGACGCCGTCACCATCGAGACCGGCGACGACGTCGACCTCGGGTCGGTCATGGGCGACGCCCACGACGCCCTGGCCGAGTGGACGATCGCCCTGGCCCCCACGCCGGTCGTCATCCGCATCCGCCGCAACGCCCACGTGGCCGCCCCCATCTTCGTGCGCACCGTCGGCGCCACCCCCGATGCCCTCAGCGCCCCCCGCATCCTGGTGGTGGCCGAGGAGGGCTCCGACGCCACGGTCGTCGAGCACCAGACCTCCCTCGACGGCGACCGGCTGGTCATCCCGCTGGTCGAGCTGGACGTGGCCCCTCGAGCCCGGCTGGCCTACACGACCGCCCAGGAGCACTCGCCGGCCACGTGGCAGATCGCCAACGTCGTCGCCCGGGTCGGCCAGGAGGCCACGCTCACCGCCGCCGCCGTGGCCCTCGGGGGCGACTACACCCGGCTCCGCACCGACTGCCGGCTCGAGGGTCGGGGCGCCACCGGCAACCTCCAGGCCGCCTACTTCGGCGAGGACGACCAGACCCTCGACTTCCGGACCTTCCAGGACCATCGGGCGCCGGACACCACCTCTGACCTGCTCTTCAAGGGTGCCGTCGGCGGGCGCAGCCGGTCGATCTACACCGGCCTCATCACCGTCCGGCCCGAGGGCCGGGGCACCAACGCCTTCCAGACCAACCGCAACCTGAAGCTGTCGAACGAGGCGTGGGCCGAGTCGGTGCCCAACCTGGAGATCCAGAACAACGACGTCCATTGCAGCCACGCCTCGACGGTGGGGCCGATCGACGACGACCAGCGCTTCTACCTGGAGAGCCGGGGCGTGCCCCCGCAGGTCGCCGAGCGCCTCGTCGTGTCCGGCTTCTTCGGTGACGTGCTCGACCGCATGCCGGCGCCGGCCCCGGTCATGGCGGCCGTCCGGGCCGCCTTCGACGCCCGGCTCGACCGCCAGGTCTCGGCCGAGGCCGAGGTGGCGTCGTGAGCGAGCGCAGCGAGCGAACCAGACAGCACGGGCCCTCTGACGGCGGAGCTTGCGGAGCCGTCAGCAGTCATTGGTGCGCCGTGTCCGCGAGATGGCCGGAACTGTCCCGCCTGTCCGGGGTGCACCAATGACCCGCGAGCGGGCCTGTGCCATCGCCGACGTCCCCGACGGGACCGCCCACCAGGTCGTCGTCGACGGTCACCCCATCGCCGTGGTCCGCTGTGGCGAGGACGTCTACGCCGTGGGTGACATCTGCTCCCACCAGCGCATCTCGCTCTCGGAGGGCGAGGTCATGTGCGCCACCAAGCAGATCGAGTGCTGGAAGCACGGCTCGTTGTTCGACCTGGTGACCGGCGAGCCGCACGCCCTCCCGGCGACGAAGGCGGTGCCGGTGTTCCCCGTCTCCATCGAGGGCGACGACGTCTACGTGGAGGTCCCCTGATGTCCGAGCTGGTGATCGAGGGCCTGCGGGCCACCGTGGGCGGGACCGAGATCCTCAAGGGCGTCGACCTCACGGTCCGCTCGGGCGAGGTCCACGCCGTCATGGGGCCCAACGGCGCCGGCAAGTCCACCCTGTCGCACGTGCTCATGGGCCGGCCCGACTACGCGGTCACCGCCGGCACCGTCACCCTCGACGGGGTCGACCTGCTCGCCCTGCCCACGTGGGAGCGGGCCCAGGCCGGGCTGTTCCTCGTCATGCAGTACCCGACCGAGGTCCCCGGCGTGTCGCTCATCGACTCGCTGTCGGCGTCGTTCACGGCGTCCGGCCGTGACACCGACGACATGCGGGCCCGCATGGTCGCCGAGGCCGAGCGCATCGGCTTCGACGAGCGGTTCCTGGAGCGCCCGCTGAACGTCGACCTGTCGGGCGGCGAGAAGAAGCGCAACGAGACCCTCCAGCTGGGCGTCCTCGAACCTCGCTTCGCCATCCTCGACGAGCTCGACTCCGGCCTCGACATCGACGCCCTCCGGTCCTGCGCCCGCCGGGTCGAGGCCGCCACCGAGACCGGTCTCGGCGTCCTCTGCATCACCCACTACACGCGGGTGCTGAGCGAGCTGAAGGCCGACCGGGTCCACATCCTGGTGCGGGGCGAGATCCGCGAGAGCGGGGGTCCCGAGCTGGCCGACCGGCTGGAGGACGAGGGCTACGCCGCGTGGATCCGCCCCGAGGACGAGATGGCGGCCTCCGCGCCCCGTCGCATCGACGTGTTCGGCAACGCGTCCTTCGCCGAGCAGGAGCCGGTGGTCGAGGACCCCTTCGGTCCGGGCCCGTTCGGCCCGACCTGACGACCCGACCCGAGCCCGTGTCGCGACGCTGCGACACGGGCCCGAGGGTCCGAGCGACGTCCGACGCTCAGACCTGCTGGTAGATCGCCCGGTTGTAGCCGGCCGGGTCGTTGGGGTTGGCCCCGATGGTCATCGGGACGGTGATCGGCAGCGGGGGCGGCGGATCCGGGTCGATCACCGGGGGGCACAGGGCATCGATGACGAGGTCGCCCTCGCCCTGGAGCTTGATCTGGTCACCGGTGGCCAGTGGGAGGGTGGCGCTGCCGCGGAGCTTGCCCTTCGCCCGGAAGCCGTCGATCTCGTAGGTGCACAGCGTCTCGATCGGTGCGCACGTCAGGTAGTCGAGCCGGTAGACGGTGACGGACATGTCCGGGAACCGCATGTGCTTGAACTTGCCCGTGGCCACGTCGAAGTCGCCCGCCGCGTTCCCCGACGAGGTCCCGGTGTAGACCTCCTGGAAGACGTCGGTCACGGTGAAGAGGTCGATCGAGTCGCCGGTCCAGGTGAGGGAGCCGGTGATGTTGTCCGTGGCGGTGGAGTCGTCGATCTCGCCCGAGAACGTCGACGACCCGGGGCACAGCGAGGGATTGCCCTCGTGGGGGATGTCGCGCTCCCGGAACAGGCCGATCAGCTCGGCCGAGACGGCCTCGGTGTCGAAGGTGTGGACCGTGGCCGACGCGGGGGTGGCGAGGCCGATCCAACAGGTGAGGGCGGCGACGGCCACTGCGGCCACACGCGATGCGTGTCGTTTCATTGTGTCTCCTAGTGACATGACGGGGGTCACCCGGAGTATGAACCTCCGAACCTTGCGGTCTGTGAGCATGGGGGCATGAACGACGACATCACCGTGCCCGAGGGCTGGGAGGTGGTCGATGGAAAGCTCCACCGCGTGGTCGAGCTCGCCGACTTCTCCGAGGCCTTCGCCTTCATGACCCGGGTGGCCCTGGCGGCCGAGAAGGCCGACCACCACCCGGACTGGTCGAACTCGTGGAACAAGGTCACCATCGACCTGGTGAGCCACGACGCCGACGGTCTCACCGCCCGCGACGCCGCCCTGGCGGAGACGATCAACACCCTGCTGTAGTCGGGGTCAGCCGGTGAACTGGGCCTCGGCGGCGACGGGGGCGGCCGGGGTCGCGGCCGGCGTGGTCGTGGTGGTCGTCGTCGGGTCGGCGACCTCCAGCGAGGTGCACGGGTCGTCGAGCGACCACATGTAGCTGGCGGAGCCGTTCCGGCTGGACTGGACCAGCGTCACGAAGGTGCCGTCGGGCCCGTCGAGCACCTCGACCCCGCCGTAGGGGCTGGCGTACTCGGGCTGGTAGCGCTCGGGGAGGGTGGTGAGCTCGACGATGGCGGTGCCGTCGACGACGAACAGCTCGATCCGGGCGTCGGCGGTGGCGTCGGCGGCGCTGCGGCCCGAGACCAGGACGAGCGGGCCGCCGAGGTCGGCGACGAACCGCACCTCGCCGGGGACGGTCACCGCCGGGGTCAGGGACCCGGCGTCGCCGCCCGGCCCGATCGCCAGGACGTCGGAGCCGTCGAGCACGTCGGTGATGTCCTCGGGCAGCGAGTTGGTCGCCGGGCGCCGGACCAGGAGCCGGTCCGAGCCGTCGGTGAGGTAGCGGACCTCGGCGGCGCCGAAGGGCAGGAGGATGCCGGCGTCGGCGACCGGTGTGGTGCCGGTCGGGACGGTGCCGGGCACGAGGTACAGGTCGCCCGCGGTCTGGACGGCGATCTCGTCACGGCCGTCGCCGTCCATGTCGTCGACCCCGACCGGGAAGGCGCCACCCGGCGAGGTCAGCACGACGTCGCCGTCGCCCCGGGTGATGCGGACGCCGTCGGGCTCCTGGGTCCGGGTGTCGTCGACCCCGTCGCCGTCGGAGTCGAAGCTCTGGTCGAGGACGAGGAAGGTCGACACCACCTCGGCGTCGACGACGGGGAGCGTCTCCTGGGCGGGGTACAGCTCGGCGAAGGCGACCGGGGCGTAGGGCTGGTCGCAGCTCGGCGTCTGGCCGCCGGCCGTGGTGGGCACGAGGGCCAGGGCCCCGGCGACGATGGCCGCCGAGGCCAGGAGGGTCGTGGTCCGCCGTGTCGTCATGGGCGCGAAAGGTAGCCCAGGACCCGATCGTCTCAGACCTTGAGCGACACCTCGAGCACCTCGCCCGGGCACAGCTCGCGCACCTCGCCCTGGACGCCGACCTGGACGGGGACGGCGGGGCCGGGCTCGACCTCGACCCGCAGCGTGTCGTGGTCGATCTCGATGCTGAGGGTCCGGTCGTGGTGGACGATGTCGAAGGCCAGGTTCTCGAGCGCCGGCGGGAGGTGGGGGTCGAACCAGACCTCCTCGCCCCGCAGCTCGAGCCCGCTGTAGCAGCGCTGGAGGAGGTCGAGGCTGCCGGCCATGGCGCCGAGGTGGATGCCCTCGGGGGTGGTGCCGCCCTGGGTGTCGTCGATGTCGGCGGCCAGCGCCTCGCGGAACAGCTCCCAGCTCTTGACGGGGTCGACCCGGGCCGTGACCCAGGCGTACACGATGCGGCTGAGGGTCGACCCGTGAGCGGTGCGCTCGATGTAGTACTCGATCGTCTTGTCGACCATGTCGTCGTCGAGCTCGTAGCCCATCCCGGCCAGCTGCCCGTGCAGCTCGTCAGGGGACATCAGGTAGAAGAGCATCAGCACGTCGGCCTGCTTGGCCAGCTTGTACCGGTTGGTGGTGTCGCCCTCGGCCTCGAGGATCAGGTCGAGCCGCCCGATGTTGCCGTAGCGCTTCCGGTAGTCGTCCCAGTCGATCTCCTCCAGGTCCTCCCAGCCGGCGAACTGGCTCATGATCCCGTCGTGGATCGGCACGTGGAGGTGGCGTGAGACGTCCTCCCAGTGGTCGGCCTCGGCCTGGGTGACGCCGAGCCGCTCCCACAGCTGGACCTCGGACTGGTGGCCCTTGAACCCGCGCCGGACCTCGAGCACCCGCTGGAGCAGCCAGCTGACGAGGACGTTGGTGTAGGCGTTGTCGTCGATGCCGTCGTGGGCGCCGGGGTAGCCGTCGTGGTACTCGTCGGGACCCATGACGCCCCGGATGTGGTAGCGCTCCTCGTCCGGCTCCTTCGAGGCCATGCCGGTCCAGAAGCGGGCCTGCTCGACCAGCAGCTCGGTGCCGTACTCCAGGAGGAAGCGGTAGTCGCCGGTGGCCTGGTGGTACTGCCAGACGTTCCACACGACGGCCAGGCCGACGTGGTGCTGGCGCCGCGAGTTGTCGGGCATCCACCGGCCCGAGCGCGGGTTCCACAGCTGGGTCGGCGTCTGCTCGGACCCGTCGGCGCCCGACTGCCACGGGAAGCGGGCCCCGAGCTGGCCCAGCTCGCGCGCCTGGCGCCGGGCGGCGGGGAGGCGGCGGGCCCGGTAGCGGAGCAGGGCGCGGGTGGTGTCGGGGAACCGGAAGTTGAGGAACGGGAAGACGAACAGCTCGTCCCAGAAGATGTGGCCCCGGTAGCCCTCGCCGTGGAGCCCGCGGGCGGTGACGCTGGCGTCGAGGTCGCGCACGTGGGGCGCGGCCGACTGCATCACGTGGAAGGCGTGGAGGCGGACGGCGGCGATGACCGACTCGTCGCCGGTGTCGTCCACGACGTCGATCTCGCACCGCTCCCAGAGGTGCTTCCACGCCAGCTCGTGCATGTAGAGCAGGGTGTCGAACGTCCCCACGCCGATCAGCGCCTCGCGGGCCGACTCCAGGGGCCGGCCGACCGCGGCGTCGCGGCTCGTGTAGACGGCGACGACCTTCTCGACGGTGACGGACATGCCCTCGGTGACCTGGCAGCTGAGGACCCGGCTCACCAGCTCGGGCGTGTTGGACGTCTCGAAGCGGACCTGGACCTTGCCGTCGGCCTCCATGTGGGTGCGGGCGGCCATCGCCGTGCGGACGTGGGACCACGACGTGTCGACCTCGAGCCAGTCGATGCCGCCCTCGCTCCATCCGATGTCGACCGCGTGGAGGTGCTGGTTGGCCAGGAGTCGATCCTCGACCACGTTCGAGTTGGAGACCCGCCCGTCGAGGGACGACCGGACCTCGAGCCGGCCCGACCAGTCGAGCGGCGTGATGACCTGCTCGATGGCGACGATGTGGGGGTCGTCCATCGAGGCGATGCGGCGCTCGTCGATCTGGGTCGTGCGGCCGGCCTCGTCGCGCACCTCGAGATGGCGGACCACCGTCCCCTTCCTCATGTCGAGGGTCTGCCGGAGCTCCAGCACGTCGCCGTTGCCGGCCCCGAACCACGGGGCCGGGCGCCCCTCGGCCGGGCTGGTGGGGCCGCCCCGGTAGGTGAGCGGCAGCCAGTTGGGCAGGTTGACCAGGCTCTCGTGGTCGATGCGGGTGCCGGCCATCTCGGTGGTGAGCCGGTTGTAGACGCCGGCCACGTAGGTGCCGGGGTAGTGGACGCCGTCGGCGACGGCCTCGGGGGCCGCCCCGCGGGTGCCCATGTAGCCGTTGCCCAGGGTGCAGAGAGCCTCCCGGCGGCCCTCGACGTCGGGGTGGACGCCCTCGAAGGTGAAGGCCCAGCCCGTGCGGGAGATCAGTCCGGGATCGTTCAGGAGGGTGCCGTCGCCCCCCACTAGAGATCGGCCTGCTGGTCCGAAGCCGCGTGCATCACCGCATCGTCGCGCGTCCGGGCCCGCCCGGTTTCACGCGGGGCGGATCATCACCACCACGATCCGGCGGCTCAGAGCAGCTCGGCCTCGACCAGGGCCTGCCGGACCTCGTCGACGTCATCGGCGTGCACGAGGAGGAAGTGCTGGATCGGCATCCCGCCGTGCTTGGCCGACTCGTCCTGCGACCAGGACTCGAACCGGTAGCCCCGGTCCTTCAGGTCGGCGAGCACCACGTTGACCTGGAACGCGGGGAACACGCCCAGCGCGATCTCCACCGGCTCGGGGTGATCGGGGTCGGGCTGCTTGGTCTTCCGCCAGAACGCCATGGCGTCATCGTCCCACGTCGTCGGCGGGGACGAGCGAGAACCAGGCCGTGTCGCGGCGGCGGCCCTTCACGATCATGTGGGCGCGGAAGGTCCCCTCGTAGGTGAACCCCATGGCTTCGGCGGCGTGGCGGGAGCGGAGGTTGAGGGCGTTGCACTTCCACTCGTAGCGCTGGTAGCCGAGGGCGAAGAGGGCCTCGGCGAGGGCCATCGTCACCTCCCGGTTCACCCCCATCCCCTGGACCGCCGGGGTGTACCAGACGTTGCCGATCTCGACCCGCAGGTCGGCGGGGACGTTGGCCAACAGGGTGACCGAGCCCACCAGCTCGCCCGTCGTGGCGTCGACGACCGTGGAGGGCTGGGTGTCCGGCCGCTCGAGGTACGGGGCGTGGAGCGCGTGCAGGCCGTCGGCGTCAGCGAAGGGGCCGAGCTGCATGAACCGCCAGACCAGGGCGTCGGCGTCGTAGGCATCGATCGATCGCCCCATGCGGGTGACGGGCTCGCCGTTGGAGACGGCGAACAGCTCCTCGGCGTCGTCCCGGGAGTACGGCCGGATGACCAGCCGCTCGGTCCGCACCTCCCCCAGGTCCGGCGTCAGGGACATCTCGTCCCGCGCCGCCAGCACCTCATCGGCCCACAGCGGACCCGCCTCCGGTATCTCGATCACCGGACGGTCTGCTCGATGCCGTGGGCCCCGCCCTCGACCGGGCAGTGGAACGTCCCACCACCGACCGCCTTCCACTGCACCTTCCACCTGAACAGGATGAGCATCCCCCCACGGTAGGGGCCGGTCAGGCGATCGTCCCTCCGAGAAGCGTCACGATCTCTTCGACGTGGGTCAGCCCCGGGCCGGCGGTCAGATCGTCGTAGAGGACCTCTGCGCCCCAGGTCTCTGCATCGGTCGGGAGGGCATCCCCGAACAGCACGCACACCTCCGAGTCGACATCCGCGAGCACGGCCGATGCGGCGCTACCCAGCTCGGCGATCCGTGAGTTCCAGATCAGACCGAAGGTGTCCTGCCCGCCGATGACCTGGTTGCGTAGCGCCGCCGCCCACTCCCGGGTGCACGGGTAGTGAGCTGGTGAGCTGGAGGCCAGCTGCGAGCGGCGGAGACCCAGCCGGGCGAGAGCATCGTCCCGAAGGTCGACCAGCCTGATCGCGAACGGCGCCCGCACCTTGGCGAGGATCCAGGGCGCGAGGTCGAGCGTCGGGTCGACCACCATTCCCCCGGTCGGCACCACCTCGTGGAGTGTCGTCTCCAGGAGCGCGACGGTATCCGTGACGGAGAGGTAGAGAGTCGGGATCACGCCGCCGGACCGGACGGGCGAAAACCTCGCATCGCCTCTCCCCGTCGCGTTGAAGAGCGACGGCCAGTGGGCCCGCCGTGCCGATGTCGACAGGGCCTGACCTGCGGGAATGATGGTGGACCGCAGTCGCGAACGGTTGACGGACAGCGGGTCGGGTACCGGACAGAAGGCCGGCGAGGGACAG